>JBQGEN010000350.1:0-2046 GCA_052039615.1 Sideroxyarcus sp.
AGCAGCTTTTGCGCGGGCAGGCTCTGTCCCAGGCCGCAGCCGATCACCAGTACATCGGGCCTGGTCGCCTTCAGCGCGTCGGCGGCCGTGTGCAGCATCAATTCCGGGCAATTCACGTCCACGCCGGGGGCGTTGTCCGCCAGCAGGCCGACATGCACACAGCCCGCGCCCATCTTGAACGCCGCGCGCCCGGCCAGCAGCGCCGCGCCGGCCATGCCGTTGGCCCCGCCGATGACGGTGACCGTGCCGAACAGGCCTTTGTGGCTGTCTTTGGGGCGCGGCCGGAGGAAGGCGGCGACTTGTTCGCGGGTGATGAGGGTCGGCATGCTGTTTTCCCTGAGTTTGTGAGGTCGGCTGCATTATAATTGCATCCTGTTTTCAACGCCTTTTATCCATGCCATGTTCCGCACCTCGATAGGTAAAGCCGCTCTCTCCTCCTTCCGTCTCGAAAAACTGCGCACCGCGCTGAAAGCTACGGGCGTCACCCTCGAAGACACGCGCCACTGTTATTTCTCCGAACTGTCGGCCGCCTTGTCCGCCTCAGAAGTCATCCTGCTGGATCGCCTGCTCGGCATCGACAAGGACGCCGGCGAACCGGAGCTGGGCGGCAAATCGCTGAGCCTGCTGGTCGTGCCGCGCCTCGGCACCATCTCGCCGTGGTCGTCCAAGGCCACCGACATCGCGCGCCATTGCGCGCTGCCGCAGGTCACGCGCATCGAGCGCGGCGTCCTGTATTACCTCAGGAGCAAGAGCGGCGGCGCCCTGAGCGAGGCGGAAAAACAGGCCGTGCTGCCGCTGCTGCATGACCGCATGACCGAATCGGTGGTGTCCGAGGTCGAGGGCATCGAAGAGAAGATATTCAGGCACGGCACGCCGCAGCCGCTCTCCAGCGTCGACATCCTCAAGGGCGGCCGCGCCGCGCTGGAGGCGGCCAACCGCGAACTGGGCCTGGCGCTGTCCGCCGACGAGATCGACTACCTGGTGGAGAATTTCGGCAAGCTCGGGCGCAACCCCACCGACGTCGAGCTGATGATGTTCGCGCAGGCCAACTCCGAGCACTGCCGCCACAAGATATTCAACGCCGACTGGGTCATCGACGACGAGCAGCAGGCCATCTCGCTGTTCGGCATGATCCGCAACACGCACAAGCTGCACCCGGAAGGCACGGTGGTGGCCTATTCCGACAACTCCTCCGTCATCGAGGGCGCGGAGATCGAGCGCTTCTACCCGCGCACCAACGGCCAGTATGGTTTCAGCAAGGAACTCACCCACACCCTGATGAAGGTCGAGACGCACAACCACCCGACCGCCATCGCGCCGTTCGCGGGCGCGGCCACCGGCTCCGGCGGCGAGATCCGCGACGAGGGCGCGACCGGCACCGGCTCCAAGCCCAAAGCGGGACTGGCTGGCTTCTCGGTTTCCAACCTCAACATTCCGGGGTTTGTGCAGCCTTGGGAACAATACAGCCCTCTCCCTAACCCTCTCCCACTCGTGGGAGAGGGGACAGGTTCGCTCCCCTCGCCCGCGGGCGGGAGAGGGGCAGGGGGAGAGGGTGCGCCTGGGGGAGAGGGTACGACTTACGGCAAACCCTCCCGCATCGCCTCCGCGCTGCAGATCATGATCGACGGTCCCATCGGCAGCGCCGCGTTCAACAACGAGTTCGGCCGTCCCAACCTGGCCGGCTACTTCCGCACCTTCGAAGAAGAGGTGAACGGCGAAGTGCGCGGTTACCACAAGCCCATCATGCTGGCGGGCGGCGTGGGCAACATCAAGGCCGAGCACACGCACAAGCACGACCTGCCGGAAGGCGCGCTGCTGATCCAACTGGGCGGCCCCGGCATGCTGATCGGCCTGGGCGGCGGCGCTGCATCCAGCATGGATACCGGCGCCAACGCCGAGAACCTGGACTTCGATTCGGTGCAGCGCGGCAACCCCGAGATGCAGCGCCGCGCGCAGGAAGTCATCGACCGCTGCTGGCAGATGGGCGACAACAACCCCATTCTCTCCATCCACGACGTGGGCGCGGGCGGCATCTCCAATGCGCTG
>JBQGEN010000351.1:0-2092 GCA_052039615.1 Sideroxyarcus sp.
TTGGCTTCGCCGCCGAACTTCTTCGACAATACGGTGGTGATCGCCGCCGTCAGGGTGGTCTTGCCGTGGTCAACGTGGCCAATCGTGCCCACGTTCACGTGCGGCTTCGTACGTTCAAATTTGCTCTTTGCCATGATTTATCCCCTATCAATGCCAAACATTATCTTCAAAATCTACAAACTACAAAAAACTGGTGCCCATGGTGAGAATCGGACTCACGACCTCTCCCTTACCAAGGGAGTGCTCTACCACTGAGCCACATGGGCAAGTAACCTAAACTGGAGCGGGTGAAGGGAATCGAACCCTCGTCATAAGCTTGGAAGGCTTCTGCTCTACCATTGAGCTACACCCGCACAAAACCCGACACCAGCCCACAAAAACAGCAAATTACACAATCAAAACTGGTGGAGGGGGAAGGATTCGAACCTTCGTACTCTGAGAGGGCAGATTTACAGTCTGCTGCCTTTAACCACTCGGCCACCCCTCCATTTGGAGAGCGCGCGATTATCCAGATAACCGCGAACCTTGTCAAAGGGAATCTACAGATTTCAGCAAGAAGCAGGCCAACACCCGCACCGGAGCGGCATACGCTTCAGGACGCCCCGTTCAGTTCACCCAGAAGGTTCAGCAAGGCCGTCGCCGAATAGCGCTGCGCCTTATCCTTGGCCATCATCCGATCCAGAAAGAACTGCAACTGACGATAGCGCGACGGCAGCTTCGGCACAGGCGCATATAGATGCTGGCGCACGATCTCCTCCAGCGTGTCGCCCTGATAGGGTTTTTCGCCGGTGAGCATATTAAAGAACACCGCCCCCATGCTATATATGTCAGTGGCCTCATCCTCGCCTTCACCGAGCGCCTGCTCCGGGCTCATGAAATACGGCGTACCGAAGATGTACTCCATCCGCTCGCCGCTGCGCGCCTCATATATACGGCGCGCGACACCAAAGTCGCCCAGCACTGCCGTGCCATCGCCGCGCAACAGGATGTTCTCCGGCTTGATGTCGCGATGGATGATGCCCAGGCCGTGCACCGCCGCCAGCGCGTGCACCATCTCGCGCAGCACTTTCCACACCTGCTCGGTCTCCATCCCCTGGCTGCCGATGATCTGCTTGAGCGTACCGCCGGACAGATACTCCATCACGATGAACAGCACATCGTCAGTCACGCCCTGATCATAGATCTGCAGCACATTGGGATGGTGCACCTGCTCCAGCAGACCATATTCCTCGACGAAGCGATACAACACTTCGCTTTCCGCCGAAACGCTGCCCTCGGTGAATTTCAGCGCCAGTTGCGCGCCATCGCGCAAACGCTCCACCAGAAACACGCGGGACATGCCGCCCTGGCCGATCGGTCGCAGGCAGCGATAACCGGGGATCACCGGGAAATTATCCGCGGCAGCGCCCTGCCATGCAAAATCGAACACCGGCGGGCGCACCGAGCGGCCACGATCCAATGACAGCGTGATATCCAGCATCCCGCCGCCATCGGCGACGCCTTCCTTGCCGTCGCGCACTACCACCACTTCCGCCACCCGCACCGGGCGGTATAGCCACTCCGCACCGATCAGAGCACGCCGACGTGTCTGCACGCCCTGACCGGCGGCATCGAGCGCTTGTTCGCTGCACACCACGTTCCAGCCCAGCTCCCTGGATTTGGCGGCCAGCAACGAGGCGATGGAAACCGCGTGTCCGCTTGCCACGCGCTGAACATGGGGCTTCAGGCCGAATTCGGCGAATATCAGCTCGCCGCTGTGAATGCCGATGCCGACGCCGAATTCATCCAATCCCTGTTCCGGAAAGGCCTGCCGTATCCAAAAGCGCGTCTGGTAGGCGATCATCGCGATTGCCAGCGCGCAGCGCAGGGCACGCCGTGCATGCGCGTGCGTGTCTTCATCTTCCGCCTTGGAGAAAGTCACCAGCATGCTGTAGTTGCTGATCGAGGTGAGAACGCCCTGCTGCTGCGCAACCTGAACGCCAACCTTTTCATAATAGGCACTCATCAGCGCATTCAGGCTGGTTGCAGCGAGCCGCTCGGTCAGATGGATGAAATCGCGGATGACGACGCTCACCACCGTCGCCTCGAACGG
>JBQGEN010000352.1:0-1973 GCA_052039615.1 Sideroxyarcus sp.
ACCTCGGAGGAATAGGCATCGCTCTCCAGCAGCGCCAGTGCCTCGGTCTCGCTGATGCCGAACTCCGGCGCCAGACCTGCCAGCGCGGTGCGTTCGCCCACCGACAGTCCCTCGGAAAAATACGCATGCATGATGCGTTCGGTGGCGCGGTCGCCCAGTTGCCGCGAGTCGGCGAAGCGCAGCAGGCGGTGGGCGTCGAAGGTGTTGCCGGGGCGCGCGATGTCGAGGCGGTATTCCAGCCCGATCTCCCCGGCGATTGCGCTCACGCGCGCATTCATCGCCGCCGCTTCCTGCGGGCCGACCCGGTACTTCCTTGCCAGCAGTTCCTCCAGTGTGCCCGGTGATCGGCGCGGGGCGCCCGGATCCAGTTCGAAGCTGCGCCAGACCACCTGCACGCCGCCCCGCTGCGCGAAGCCGGCGAGCGCCCGTTCAAATCGCCGTTTGCCGATGTAGCACCAGGGGCAGATCACATCCGACCAGATCTCGACTTGCATGCGAGCCGCCCTAGGTCAGCAACTTGAACGCGTGGGACCAGTCGTTGCGCAGGAAGCCGGGGATGCACCACAGCATGCACAGCGGCTCGATGGCGCGCGCCGCCTCGGCCTTGCCCATGTCCGCCGTTTCCCAGCCGAACCGGTCGAGGATGCCGGTCACGATCTGTTTGGCTGCCTCGTCGTTGCCGCAGATGAACATGGTCGGCCTGCCGCCCTTGAACTGCGGGTTCACCATGAACGCGTTGCCCACCGAGTTGAAAGCCTTGACGAAGCGCGCGCCGGCGAACTCGCGCTGCAGACGCTCCATCTGGGATTCGTCGAGGCTGGTGTAGTACTTCAGTACGCCGTTGACGGGCGGGGCATCGGCGATCGGATTGGTGACGTCGATGACGGGTTTGCCCGCGAAGTTTGCGTCGCCCGCCAGGCGCAGCACCTCCGTCGCTGCCGAGCCCTTGACCGCCAGCACCACCAGTTCGCCAAACCTGGCTGCATCGGCAAAACTGCCGATGCGGCCGTCGGGATGTCTCACGATCCACTCTGCGAACTTGGCGGGCGTGCGCGTACCCAGCGTCACGTCATGGCCGTGCTTGAGGAAGCCGCCGGCGAGTGCCTTCGCCACATCGCCCGATCCAAGGATTCCGATCTTCATGATGTTCTCCTTTCCAAAGCGCCCGGAACGGCTTGGGAACTGTTGCTGCCGTTGATGAGAGAACATTCTCTGCCCCGCCCCGATGTTTGGCAATCCGGCGTTTACCGTACAATGGCGGCGCCATGATCGCCTACCTCATCCGCCGCATCCTTTACGCATTGCCCATCCTGATCGGGGTGAACCTGCTCACCTTCGCGCTGTTCTTCGTGGTGAATACGCCCGACGACATGGCGCGCATGCAGCTCGGCATCAAGCGCGTGACGCCCGAGGCTATAGAGAAGTGGAAGCAACAGCGCGGCTACGACAAGCCCTTGCTGGTCAACAGCGCGGCGAGTGGTGCGGACAAGGTCACAGACACCATCTTCTGGCAGAAGTCCGCCAGCATGTTCGCCTTCGATTTCGGCTATTCCGACGATGGCCGCAGCATCAGCCGCGAGATCGCCACGCGCATGGGCCCTAGCCTCGCCATCGCGCTGCCGACTTTTCTCGTCGGTCTGGTCGTGTCTATCAGCTTTGCGCTGCTGATGACCCTGTTCCGCGCCACCGCCCTGGACATGGCGGGCGTGGCGCTGTGCGTGCTGCTGATGTCCATTTCCCTGCTGTTCTATATAGTTGCAGGGCAGTATCTCGTGAGTAAGCTGTGGCATCTGGTGCCCATCTCCGGCTATGCGGGCGGCGCGGACAGCTTGAAGTTCGTGGTGCTGCCCATCATCATCGGCGTGGCCGGCGGTGTCGGCTCCAGCAGCCGCTGGTACCGCACCATCTTTCTGGAGGAGATCGGCAAGGACTACGTGCGCACCGCGCGCGCCAAGGGCCTGTCCGAACTGCGC
>JBQGEN010000353.1:0-22192 GCA_052039615.1 Sideroxyarcus sp.
GTGGAATCTCGATTCGAAGATGGAACTGTTCTTTTGCTAGCTTATGGCCAGCAATTGATACATCAAAATTAATCATGGCCACTTTTTGTTCGATGTTGGCAGATGGAATCAAGTCGACGTACTTCATAGAATACCGCTCTATTCCGTTTACAATCTTGCTCTCACCTAGGATGTCTATGACTTTGCCAATAGCGGTCTTAAATAATTCCCAACCCACATAGGGGTATTTACAGCTTACTAAAACGCTGTAATCACTAATGCTAATAAAAAAACTCTCCCATTCTATTCGCGTTAGCGGCGCGTATTTTAGGTTGGGGTCAGCATCCCTCACGGTCTTTGGTACTTGAGCAATTGGAAGTGGCTCAATTCTTTTCTCGCCGCCCAAGGTGTTAAACAGAAATCCGGGAAGAATAGCTGATGCAGGCGCGTCGCTAGAAAACCGCACCTCAAAATTCGCATCAATTAATGGTTCTTTGCCTAATTTCTTGGGAAGATTTTGATTCATGTTTTGAATTATATAGATAAATCATTAACCCTAGTCGAATTCAGAGATTGATTTCAGAAGCCAGGGATGCCGCGGTGATTTCCAGGTTGCCCATGATCTGTTGCCAATCGTTTCCGCGATGAGTCCCGATATATTCGAGGAACGAGGTGTCCGGATCATTCAGGAGAATGCCGATCGCGTATCCATCGACGTTGTCCGTGATCTTCATCAGCACGTCGTACTTGGTGCCAGTCGCCATCGCATCATCGATCACGACGGGGGCCGGATCGAAGAACACCCGCGGGACTTCCATGCGCAGGGCTTCGGTAAAATCGGTTTGGATGGCTGATTTCGCTGCGGCGAGGCTGCGAAAATCCGAGAAATGCCCGAAGGGCGTAATCTCGAAATACTGCTGCACAGGCGGGGTGATCTCCTGTTCATGCGCCTCTTCGAAGGCCGACTCAATTTCCTCTCTGTCACCCGCTTTCAGGCTTATCCGGATAATGAGCGCCTCGGTGATGCCGGCGAACCCGTTGGCCTGGAAGTATCGAACAATGCGTTCTGCCGCTTGGCTTCCCTGCAGAGGGTGAGTGTTATTCATTGGAACCTGCCCCGAAAAAGAGGGGCTCAGTTTACCCAAAGCGGACAGGGAGCGCACCCACCCGGGAGCGATAAAAGCGGTAAAGACGATTTGCCCTCGGGCAAGGTAGAATCCGCGCCAGCCTTCCCTCCTGTCACTCGTGAATAACGCGATCCATCATATCCAGGGCTATTTCGCCCATCCATTGACGCTGCTTGCCCTGTTCGTAGCGGCGAGTTTTGTGATGATCTGGCGTCTGCACGCAATGGAGAGCAAGGGCTTTGAAGGCACCGTTCTCGGCACGCTGATCATGCCCTACTGCTCCGGATTCGCGAACCTGATCTTCGCTTTTGTCATGAGCAGTTCTGCCAGCAATGGCGGACTGGTTATCGAGAATGCGCTCGTCAACAATGCCACCAACCTGACGCTGCTGCTCGGACTGTCCGCGCTCTTCGGTTCGGCAGTCGTCGTGCAAAAGGGTGTTTCAAAGGCGAAAGCCATGAAACACGCGGAATTCCACCGCATCAACCGACTGAATCTGCTGTTCACCCTGATCGCGTTGTTTCTGTTCACCGGCACGCTCTGGGCCTTGGCGAAGGATGGGGTGGTGGACTTCTATGATGGTTTGGTACTGGTCGGTCTGTTCCTGTTCTGGCAGATCTTGCACGTATTTGAAGTGCTGAAGGACAACATCCGGAAAAACCGGGGATTTCACTGGACGATCCTGATCGACATCGCGCTGCTCGGCGTCAGCGCCTATGGCATCTATTTCGCGGTCGATCATCTCGTGGCGTGGGTCTCGACGACGGATAACCGCTATTTCAGTTTTGCCCAGATCGGGTGGGTCAGCGGCCTGCTGATGGTGGTGCCGAATGCGTTCCTTGCGCTGTACTACACGCGGATCGGCAGACAGGATATCGTGCTGAGCTCGCAGATCGGCGATGGGCATATCTGCATCCCGATGTGTATCGGCCTGTTTGCGGTTTTCAATCCCATCCAGGTTCCCGATTTCTTTCAGATGGGCGCCTTCATCATCCTCGGTGCGGGAGCGGTGCATTTCCTGTCGGTCGCCTTCGTCGGACGAGTCCCCCGCTTCGTGGGCGTTGTCCTGATCGGGGGCTATGCCTTGTTCTTGTACAAAGGACTCATCGGCTGACAGGTGCTGGCCGATTCAACCTGTGTCCGCTTTATCTCGGCCGGAAATGAAAAAGGCTTATTTCCCATGAGAAACAAGCCTTTTCTGGATGTGGTGCACCCGAGGCGGTTTACACTTTCTCTTCGAAGACGTGCTGGTCAGAAACAAAGCCTACGGAGACACAACCGGGGCCGGTATGCACGGCGGCGGAAATGCCCATCGGCGTGATATGCATCGTTATGCCGGCCTTGTCGGCAGCCTCCTGCAACCCCATGAATCCGGGCAAATGCGGCACCTCATCCGGATCGCCTCCGTAGCCCAGGCATATCGACGGGGTAAGCAATCCCGTCTTCACTGATCTTGTGGCATTGGCGAACATGGTTTCAACGGCGGCATCGAAGTGGCGCAGCTTGGCGACCGGCCCGGTGTTGTCCTGGTGCCCGCACAGGACGGGTTTGATGTCGAGCATCGAACCCAGCATGAAACCGGTCCAGCTGATGCTTTTGTCGCCACGCTTGGAGGCTCGCTTGTAGATGTGTGTCAGGTCGGGCGGCACTAGGTAGCAATATGTGTGTGCCGCCAGTTCATTGATGCGCGACTCGATCGCTGACGGTGCGGCACCCGCCTTGATCATGCGAACCACTTCCGCCGTCAGCACGGCTGTCCCTGCGAAGATGTTCCTGCTATTGATGACAGTCATCGTGAATTGGCCGTCGATCCCCGCACCTTTTTCGTTCCTGGCCTGTCTGTATTTGGTGAGAATGGAACGCGATGCTTTCAATACGTGGTCATAGATGTCGCTGCGCGCGTGCGTCGCCATGACGCAGAATACATGGTCGTACTTGTGCACCAGCTTTTCGAGGAACAGCGCCTCGATCTGCTCGCTCGTGAACGGACTCGATTCGGCAGAGGTCTCGATTTTCTGCTTCAGCCGGCTCTTTGTGTTCAGATGGAATTTGATGGTTTGAAGATCATCTCGAAGATCTTCAAAGAAATGGTCGCCGACCCTGATTGTCGCCGGCATCAGTTCTACGTCATCGTTCTCGAAAAAGCTGCGCGGCAAATCGCAACTCGAGTCAACCACGACCCCTATCCTCATGTTTTTTCCCCTGTTTTTGGCTTCGTTTTTATTTGAATATCGTAAGTTCAAACCCCGATATTGTCTCCCAACCCCACCCGAAGCCTAGCAGCAAAGCCCCTTTCAAACCATATGCCAAAAGGTATAGACCTCCTACTAGGTCGATCCTCAACCGCAAACATCACCAGGGGATCACCAGTCCGTCATTGCCGATGAACTTGCCCGTGTCCGCCAGGGTGAGGCCGGCTATTACCTTGCGCATGTCGGCCACGCTTTGCTCGACCGGGATCATGGCGTTGGGGCCGCCCATGTCGGTCTTGACCCAGCCCGGATTGAAAGCCACCGAGGTGATGCCCCTCTCTTTCAGGTCCACGGCCAGGCTTTTCACCACCATGTTGGCTGCCGCCTTGCTGCTGCGATACAGGTAACTCCCGCCGCTGCTGTTGTCGTCTATGCTGCCCATCTGGCTGGTGATGGTAACGATGAGCTTGAGTTTGCTGCGCGCGATCTGCTCGACGAACGCTTCGACCATCTTGAGCGGGGCCATGGTGTTGATGCTGAACGCAGTCATCCATTCCGCATAATCGGTGTGGCCAAAGCCGCCTCTGCCCGCGTCCGGATAGACGCCCGCATCGTTGATGAGCAGGTCTATCGTTTCATCGGACAGCGTCCGTGCCAGCTGCTCGATCTGCGCATGGTTGGTCACGTCGAGCGCGTGGGGTTTGATCAGCTCGGGATAACGGGTCGCCAGTCTGTTGAGCGCATCCGCTTTGCCGGGATCGCGGCAACAGGCCAGGACACGCCAGCCAGCAGCTGCATATTGATTGCAGAACTCCAACCCGATCCCGCGGTTGGCGCCGGTGATCAGCAGTGTTTTCATGATCGGCCTCCTGTGTTTTCGTAGCAGGGTCGCCTTTAGGACTATATGCCCTCACTTGCCCTGCACTACCTGCACATGGGCAGTGCCCAGCTTCAGGTAAAGACGTATCTTGCGCTGGATGGGCCACCAGTCGTAAAGGAATATTTGCATGGGCCGCCACATCGCGACCCAGCCGACGATGGTCAGGCTTTCGCGCGCGATGCGATAGCCGGCACCTTCGCCCATGCCGCCGATGAGATCGGCCGCGATCAGGCAGAGCGAAACGAAGAGGACGCCGATCACGAGGCTCATGCGGCCTTGCTGCAGCACCTGGTGCAGTCTGCGGCGTGTGCGTTCGGCCTGATAGACGAAATGATTATGGATCGCTTCGGTCAGCATCCCGGTCGGGTCGCCTTCCTCCGGCCACCGCTCGAGATGGATGGTGAGGTGGAAGCGGCTGTCGTGCGGATGGCTCGATGCCCAGGATTCGATGAATTCGTTGGCCTGCGGGTCGAGGTCCTTGTTATGGAACGGCGTCGGATCCATCGAATTGAACAACTGCGCCATTTCGCGCACGCGCAGTGCCAGGCGATGGACGGGAGCGGAATTTGTTGTTTTTGTCATGCGGGCATCATACCAAAGGCGTCGGATTTCCTGCGACGCGGCGGCTGTTGCCGAGGGTCACTCGGCCGCAGGCCACTCGCTGAAGGGAAACGGTTTCTCTTCCGTGGCGAAAGTCAGGAAGGCAGTGATCTGCCGCAGGTAGTTGCCCATGCTGCGCCCGAATGACGCCAGCCGGATGTTGGGCGTGTCGTTCAGCAGCACGATCACGAACTGGATGAGCGTCACGACACCCAGCACGGTCACGCAGACATGGAACGCCAGGGCAAGCAGCAGCATGAACAGGACGCGCGTCCAGATATTGCGCTTGTTGTCCGGCACATCGGGATTCTCGGTCATTCTTGCCTCCTGATCGTTCGTTGAAGAAATAAAAAGGGAGGGCTACGCGGGCATTCCCCGCTCTCCTGCAGTGCGTCCCATCCGTTACCCCTCGGAGGCAACGGCTGCATCACTCGTTTGCGGTTTCTTGCCTGCAGGCAGCAGATCGAGTTCAAAACCAAGATCCAGAGCCTGTGAGTTGTTTTCCGCCACCGGAGCGGCAGGTTCATCGCCGGTGGACTTGGCCGTGCCATCATCTATCACGAAGTCCAGCGGAAAGGCATTGTCCTGGGCGTGCGCCGTCGCAGGCGGCGTGACATGCGGGGCTTCATCCTGCACCGCTGCCCGCTGCGGCAGATCGGGACGGGTATCCGCCTGCGCCTCCCGGCTGATCTGCTGCTTCAGCAATGCTTCGTTCAACTGCGCATGGTTGATTATTCTGCGCGTCAACAGGTAATGGCCGAATCGCCCGTGCTGCTTGGGATCGAACTCGCCCAGGCAATGCGCCAGGTCCTGTGCCGACAAGTAGCCGAGTTCGATCAGGATGTCGCCGATGGGCCGATGCCTGGAACTGCTGGAGGGCAGCCACAGGACATCCTTCGCGCCATTCGAATAAAGCTCGTTGTCCTTGTCCAGCGTGCGGCCCAAGGCCTGGATCGTTTTCCAGTGCGGGCTGTTCTTGCCGTCGACCAGGAATTTGCGCGCGGCATTCTCGAACTCCCTGACTTGTAGACTGGCGGAATAGATCGACAGCAGCAGCATCCACGCATCCTCGCTTTGCGGGACCATGGCGACGAACTCCTGCAATATCCTGACGGCCTTGTCGGGATGACCGTACACGGCATACAACTCGGCCTCTTCCAGCACCGTCCGTTCTACCTTGTTCAGGGGGGCTTCCGCCAAGTTCCTTTTTTCGGCCGGAACCTCGGCCACCCTGACGGGCTGGGTGTGTTTCTCCCCGTGCGGATGAACGATCCTGAGGGGCGCGCCTGCCGGCTTCTCGGGCGATTGCGCCGGCACTGACCTGGTGCTCACCGGTGCGGGCGAACGGGCTTTCGTTTTCCGCAAAGAACGTATCGCGAAGAATCCCAGCGCCATCAGGCCCAGCACGCCCGACAACAGCAGGACGTTATGCGATGTTGGAGCCGGGAACAACGGCGCCTCCCCCTCGGCCGCTTCCGGTGCCGGGATCGCGGAAGTCTTGTTCGCTTCGAGGTCCGCCAGCTTGAGCCGTGCCGACTGGAGTTCTTCATTCAAGGCCTTGAGTCGCTGCCGCAACGCCAACAGATGCGCAGTCTGATCGTCCTCGTCCAGCAGCGCCCTTTGCGCAAGGAGCGCTTCCAGGTCCGCCGGACTCAACTGCCCGATACGCGCCATATCCAGCTGCCCATCGGCCATTTTGAGCGGGAACGGGGATGGCCCGTTCGCACTCGCCTCCTGCGGGCGCGCTTCAGCGATATGCGCACGCGGTGACGCGGCCGGGATACCAGGCGCTAGATTTTCTGCTTTCGTTTTCCTGGTATTTGCAGCGGATTGGTCCGCCTCTGGAACGGGTGCGACTGCAGGGAGCGCAACCGGCGCTGCCGGATTCGGACCGAATTCGGGCAGGAGCGCGAACACGCCGGAAACGGCGGTTGCCGCACCAGCGCATCGGACCTGCAAACGGAATGTCGCATAGGGTTCCTTGAAGGCCCTTTTCGACCTGATCTCGATCTTGCGCGCAGCCTTGTCGAACCTCAGGCTCAATCCGCTTCCAAAGAGTTCGCTGGAACTGCTGCTTTCGCCATCCTTGACCAAGGACAGGCAGGCATCCTCGATGGTCTCGCCCCTGGCAAGTTTCGCATCCACGGTCGCATGCAGCGGCTGGCCGATCCTGCTCAACAGCGAAAGCTCGCCGAGTTCCACGGCCTTTGCCGCAACCGGCACCAGGGATATCGCCATCGTGAAGAAGACCGTCAGACAAACGGGCGTCGGGCTGCGCGATCCCGCTGTCCGTGCCCGACACGCATTGCCCTTCTCCGTCCGCCTTTCCCGGGTCGCTGCGCCAGCCAGGCCATGCATGCCCGAGCCGGCATGCGGGCGGACAGTCGCTTCCAACTCGGTCGGCAAGGATATGTTCATGGACAGCCTGCTCTTCAATAAAGTGCTAGCCGAAGTATGGCGGTTTACGCCACCAATATCCATTGCCGAATGATCTGGATGCGCGGTCAGACCGGACTGACCTCCCCGGTTTCTTCGTCGGAGAAAGGCCAGACCGGCTCGGGTGGAGCCAATGCGGCTTTCCTGGCGGCGGCCTCTGCTTTTTTCAGGGCTGCGGCAGCTTTGCGCGCCGCAGCTTCTTCTTGTTTGATCCGTTTTGCTTCGGCGGCGGCAGCCTTGCGCGCCTCCGCTTCCGCTTTCCTGGCGGTAGCCAGTTCCTGTGCGGCTTGCGTGGCTTGTTCGACAGCCAGCTTTCTTGCTGCTGCGGCTTCCTGCGCGGCGATCTTTTTGGCTTCGGCTTCGGCCTTCCTGATCGCGGCAGCTTCCAGAGCGGCCTGCTTCCTGGCTTCCGCTTCAGCCTTCTTCTCGGCAGCAGCCTGCTGTGCCGCGATCCTGCGCGCGTCGGCCTCGGCCTTTCTTGCCGCGGCCGCTTCCTTGGCTGCTTGCTTCGTGGCCTCGGCTTCTGCCTTTTTCAAGGCGGCGGCCTCTGCTGCGGCTTTCTTTCTTGCTTCGGCTTCGGCTTTCCTGGCCTCTGCCTCGGCCTTCTTCAGTGCGGCGGCCTCAGCAGCGGCCAGCTTCCTGGCTTCCGCCTCGGCCTTCTTGGCCGCAGCCGCCTGTTGCGCGGCAAGCTTTTTGGCTTCGGCTTCCGCTTTCTTTGCGGCAGCAGCTTCTTCTGCGGCTTTCTTCTTTGCCTCAGCTTCAGCTTTTTTCGCTGCCGCTGCTTGTTGCGCAGCCAGTTTGCGTGCTTCGGCTTCGGCTTTCTTCAAAGCGGCGGCTTCTGCTGCGGCTTGTTTCTTTGCCTCTACCTCAGCCTTTTTGGCTGCTGCAGCCTGTTCCGCGGCAAGCTTCCTGGCTTCGGCTTCGGCCTTCTTCAAGGCGGCGGCTTCTGCGGCAGCCTGTTTCCTGGCTTCCGCCTCGGCATTTTTGGCCTCTGCCGCAGCTTTCTTGATGGCGGCAGCTTCTTCCGCTGCTTTCTTCTTTGCTTCGGCTTGGGCCTTCTTCAAGGCAGCCGCTTCTTCTGCCGCTCTCTTCTTCGCTTCAGCCTGAGCCAGTTTGGCGGCGGCCGCTTCCAGGGCGCGCTGCCTGGCCTGTTCCTTTGCAAGTTCTTTTGCCGCCGCGGCTTCCTGTGCCGCAAGTATCCTGGCGATCCGGGCTGCCTCGGCATCCGCGCGCGCCTTTTCACCCGCCTCCCTGGCAGCGTTCATTTCCTGTTCGGCCAAGGCCTTCTGTTCGGCGGCCGCCTCATACGCAGCGCGTGCCTGATCCGCCGCCGCTTCTTTTTGTGCAGCGATAGCCTGTTTGGCTTCCAGTATCTGTCTGGCTTCTTCCGCTGCCTGATCGGCGGCGAGCATGGATTTGCTGGCGAGGGCGAGTGTCTTTTCGGCTGCCGCTGCGTTCTTTGCAGTGCGTATCTCTTCGGGCGTTAATTTGACCTTCTTCACCTCTGACATCTAACTCTCCTCAATTGATTTGTTATCCGGATCAGGAAAATTCCAGTGCGCGGGATATGGCCAACGCCCTCGGGAAGATACAGAACGAACGTTCTGGTGTCAATTTCGGGCACGCTGTTTACGCCAGCGCGGGATTCAGGGAATGCCGACGCCGGCCTGCAACACGAGGCCGGTTCGGGCTGCGAGGCTGATGCTGGCGTTGCCGCTCGCGTCCACGGTGACAGTCTGGCCGATGCAGACCTGCGGGATCGCCACCGTGTCGACGCCGCCGGCGAGTACGTCGCAATACTTGCCCGGCGCGAGGCCGGTGGCGAAGGTGCGCCAGACCACGGTCGTTTCGCCGTTGATGGCGACAAAACCCAGGTTGCCGCGGGAGAACGCGATGGCATTGGCGCCATTGCTCCACCAGTTCGATTGCGTCGCCCCCGCCACCGCGCGGCGGAACGCGGTCATGTTGGCGATCGCAGGGTCGCGGTGTTCGCACACCCACTGGCCGCTCGTCGTCACGGCCTCCAGGTTCGCGGCGCAGGCGGGCGAGGTTGCCGGCGGGCCGGCATCGCGCCCCGCCTGTGTCGTGAGGTCGAAGGAATAGCTCGACATGATGGATGGATAACCATAAGGCTGCGCCAGCATCCAGATGTTCGCCAGCCGGTATGCCGCCGGCACGCGGTAGGAGATGCCGCCGGAACGCTGCGTGTCGTGATTCTCGAGGAAGACCACCGCCTTGTCCGCAGGCATGAGGCCCCACGCCGATTCGGAGAACTGGTTGCCCGGCGTGCCGTTGGGGTTGAGCTGCGCGATGTATTGCCCGCCGCTGCCAAGGAATTTGTCACCCACGCCGCGGAACTTGAATTCGGTGATATCGCTCGCACCGCCGGAGCTGTAGCCCAGCCCGAAGTAGTCGTGCGTCCCGACCGCCTCGCCGCCGTAATCGATGACCTCGGCGAAAAAATACGGCAGAGGCAGGCCCTGTGCGGCGAGCCGCTGATTGACCTTGGTCAGGATGCCGTTCAGTTCCACCGGCTGGATATGCTTGGCGGCATCCAGCCGGAAACCGGCCACGCCGAGTTGCGCCAAGCCGACCAGATAGTCGGCGATCCGCTGTCGCACCAGATCGAAACTGGTGTTGAGGTCGGCCAGGCCAAGCAGTTCGCAGTCCTGCACGTTGGCGGCGTCCTGATAATTGTTGACCGTGCATGGGGGGTGGAAGTCGTTTTGCCCATACAAACCCGGATAGTTGTACTTGGTGTAGTGCGTGCCGTTGCTGCCGGTGCCGAAGCCTGCGGTCATGTGATTGATGACCGCGTCCACGTAGATATCCACGCCGACCGCCTTGCAGCGGTTGACCATGTCAATGAACTCGGACCGCGTGCCCGAGCGGCTCTGGTCGATGCTGTAGCTGACCGCCTGATAGCGCGTCCACCATTGCAGACCTGCGATATGTTCCTGCGGCGGCGAGATCTGGACCGCCTTGAAGCCCTTTGGCCCAAGCTGCGTCTCGCATTCGGCGGCGACGGCTGGCCACGGCCACTCGAACAGGTGCACGAACACGTCGCCTGCCGTCGCATGACCGCTGGCCTGGTATGTAGGATCCAGTACCGGCCGCTGGGTCGTCGCCTCCCCGGTCCCGCCGCAGGAGCTCAGGCTGAACAGGGCAATGCAAGCCGCAAGCGACAGGAAACGTTTCATCCGGACAGATGTATTCATCACTGGGTCTCCGCAAGTCCGCCGGCAGGATTGCAGCCGGGCAAGCGGTCGCAGGATAGCACGATGGATATCCCGCAATGGAAGCGGGGAAGGCTCTCGCCTTCCCCGCCTTGCAGCCTGAAAAGACTGCGATCCCCTGTCGCTCCGATTCAGAGCATCGGGTTGGCTACGATAAGACTCCAGCTGAACAGCGTGAGATACATCATCACGGCCCACGCCACCATGCCGGCCGCCAGGATGGACCCGGACAGCAGCATGGCATGGCCTTTTTCCTCGACCTTGAGGATCGCCGGCGTGCAGTAATAGATTAGCATGCCGGAGAGCACCATCGCCGCGGCGCCCACGGTAAGGTTGAGCATGAAGCTGGGGATGAACAGGAACAACGGTGCGAACCACAACGGTGTCGGCACCACTACCGCCAGTTTGTAGGCATCCTCAAACGGCGGCTTCACCTCCACCCACGCGGCCAAGCGCTGGATGATGTATGCGACGAGGAAAGTCATCGCCACTTCGGTAAAGAAGAACACAACGGCGATAAGCTGCAGCTGCATCTCGCTCATCTCGGGCAGCACGCCCCCGCCGTAGGTGACCCCGGCATAATGGATCATCACCGGCGGCAGCACGGACAGCGGGATCGCGTACAGGAAGAACAGCTTCAATACCGAGATGTGCGTGTGCGTCAACGTTTCCCACGCCACGGACAGCATCGGGTGACTGCTATGGACTTGAGCCATGGTAAACCTCCTTTCTGCAAAGGATATGGCAAGTACATAGACCACGATCGCCGGCGAAAGTTACACCCTGCCCGGATCAGGGAGATTCAGGGGGCGTACGCAGCCTCCCCCCCGCGTCTACTTCTGCGCCTTCACGATACTCATCGCGGTTGCGACCATCCCTCCCATCTCCGCCAAGTTGCCCGGCAGGATGAGGGTGTTGCCTTCCTTGGCGACGTTGCCGAAAGCCTCGACGTATTTCTCCGCGACCTTGAGGTTGACGGCTTCCATGCCGCCGGGCGACTGGATGGCCTGCGCGACCTGCTGAATGGCTTGTGCCGTCGCCGAGGCGACGGCCTTGATGGCTTCGGCTTCACCCTGGGCGGTGTTGATCGCCGCCTGCTTCTCGCCTTCCGAGCGCTGGATGTAGGCTTCGCGCTCGCCGGTGGCGATGTTGATCTGTTCCTGCTTGCGGCCTTCGGAAGCGGCGATCAGCGCGCGCTTCTCGCGCTCGGCGGTGATCTGCTGCTGCATGGCGTGCAGGATCTCTTTTGGCGGGGTCAGGTCCTTGATCTCGTAGCGCAGCACCTTGACGCCCCAGCTGGTGGCAGCCTCGTCCAGCGCGGTCACCACGGCGCGGTTGATGTCGTCGCGCTCTTCGAAGGTCTTGTCCAGCTCCATCTTGCCGATGACCGAGCGCAAGGTGGTCTGGGCGAGCTGGGTGATGGCCATGATGTAGTCGCTGGTGCCGTAAGAGGCCAGCTTGGGATCGGTCACCTGGAAATACAGGATGCCGTCGACCTGCAGCTGGGTGTTGTCCTTGGTGATACAGATCTGGCTCGGCACATCGAGCGGAATCTCCTTGAGCAGGTGTTTGTAGGCGACACGATCGATGAACGGGATCACCACGTTCAGGCCGGGCAACAGGGCGGCGTGGAATTTGCCAAGGCGTTCGACCACCCAGGAATTCTGCTGCGGCACGACCTTGAGTGCCTTGATGATGAAGATGACGGCTGCGACCAGTACGAACAGAGCGATTTCCATGTTTTCTCCTTATTGTTGTTTGCGATGCGTCAGCACCAGAACGGAGCCGCGTACTGCGGCGATGTAGAGCGTCCCTTCGTGGGGGGTGTCGGCAGACTCCGGTTCCGCATCCCACTCCGCTCCCCGGTAAAACACCCTTGCCGTGCCGTTGTCGTTCCACTTGAGGATCTTCACCGGCAGGCCGATGTCGAGACTGGCGCCGGGTGCTTCGGCGGTCCGGGTGCTTTTCCAGCGCCGCAGGACGATGATGCCCGCGATGCCGGTGAGCGCGCTGAACAGCAGTTGCCAGACAACGCCCGTCGTGAGCAAGGCGGTCAGCCCGCCCACCGCCAGCGCGATGGCCAGCACCAGCAGGTAGAAGGTGCCCGTGACCATTTCCAGGCCGAGCAGCACCAGCGCCAGCAAGAACCAGTAAATGTAGATTTCCATGACTTCCCCTCTTTGTTATTTTTTGTGCTGCCGATTATTGCGCGCTCCCCATCCGGCACGGGAGGCAGCGATACGGCAGGCGAAATCTAGCAGCAAAGCCCCGCGCGGACCATAGGTAAATGGATCAGGACAGCTGCTTCAGCCAGACCTCGGCGGGCTCCGGTCTGCCGAACAGGTATCCCTGATGGACCACTTCCGCCCTGGCTTCCAGAAAGTCGGCTTGCTCCCGCGTCTCCACCCCTTCGGCCACCACATCCAGTTTCATGTGCTTGGCGACGGAAAGGATCGTCTCGACCAGCGCTGCGTTGTCGGGGTTGCTTGGCGCGTCCTGCACGAAGATCTTGTCGATCTTCAACTCCTGGATGGGCAGGCGCTTGAGGTAGGTCAGCGACGAATAACCGGTGCCGAAATCGTCCAGCGAGAAGTGGATGCCCAAAGAAGTCAGCTCAGTCATCTTGGCAACGACATCGTTCATGTCATTGACCAGCAAGCTCTCTGTGATCTCGAGCGTGAGGTGGCCGGGGTCCGCTCCCGTATCGGCGAGGATGCGCAGGACACCAGCGACGAAGCCGGGCTTGCCGAAATGTCGCGGGCTGACATTCACCGACAACCTGACCGGACGCCCCACCATCTCGTGTTGCGCCAGGATCTTGCAGGACTCCGTGAGCACCCAGACCCCGATGTCCACGATCAGGTCGGTCTCTTCCGCGATGGGGATGAACGACGCAGGGTAGACCAGACCGCGCTCCGGATGCTGCCAGCGCACCAAGGCCTCGGCGCCGACGATGACGCCCGCGCTGTTCACCTGGGACTGGAGATACAGGCGCAACTGCCCGTCCGCGATGGCCTCGCGCAGTTCGCGCTCGATCTGAAAACACTGCTCCGCCATGCTCGTCATGGATGGCTCGAAGGTCAGGCTCTGGTTGCCGCCATTCCGCTTGGCACGGTGCATGGCGGTGTTCGCGCGCCGCAGCACATCGCCCGGCTGGTCGTCGAGGTTCTGTGGAAACAGCGCGATGCCGAGGCTGCAGGTGATGAAGATCTCATCCGCATTGACGTGCAGCGGGAACTTGATCGCGATATGGACCTTGTCCGCCAGGGCCTGGGCGCGCGCGGCGATCCCTTCGGTTTCTTCCCGGGAGCACCGGACCAGGATGGCGAATTCGTCCGCGGACATCCTGGCCAGGACATCGCGCCGGCCCAGCACCGTCGCCAGTCGATCCGCCACGGCGCGCAGCAGGATGTCGCCGCTGGCATGCCCGCGCGCATCGTTCAGCGTCTTGAAGCGATCCAGGTTGAGCAGTATCAGGGCGCTCTCGCAGCTATCCCGCTTGCAGCGGGACAGGCTCTGATCCAGCTTCTCGATCAGCAGCGCGCGATTCGGCAAGCCGGTCAATGAGTCGTAGTAAGCCAGACGTTCCAGATCGTCCCTGGCTCTTTCTACTCTCTCGTAATCCTGGAACAGCAGACAGATCAACATCGTTGCTGCGGGATAGAACAGCATCATCGTCAACCCCATCTCCCCGATGACTCTCGGGCCGACCCCGTCCGGCAGGAACATGAATATCGCGAACATGACGATATGCACCAGGAATCCGAAGCCCAGCAGGGGTAGCGCCCTCAGATCGCCGCCGACACGTTTTCTGATGTGGTGGAACGCAACGCCGATCGCGGCAGATGCAACCACGACGGCGATGCCGACCGGCACCCCGCCGCCGCCCAGCCAGCCCCGGTAGGCGCCGGCGATGGACGCGCTGACCAACGCCGCCAGCGGACCACCGATGAACCCCGCCACGGCCAGGATGATCGAGCGCCCGTCGAAAATGACGCCGGGCACATAGTTAATGGGGGTCAGCATACCGAATACCGCAACGACGCCGAACAGCGCGCCAACAAGCACCTTGTGCGGCAGTGCGCTGGTCTGCGCACGGGATAAGGCGACCTGATAGACGGCGGCCAGCGCGACCAGCAAGGCGATGTTTTGTATCAGTTCAACAAGAATCATGACTGGCGCGCCTTATTGATGACCAGATGAACAACCGCATTCAAGTCCGCTTCCGCAAAGGATTTTTTTCGCCCCGGCGACGTCGGGGCGGCGGGGATAGCGCGCCGAAGACTAGCAGCAAAGACCCTTTCAGGCTATATGCCAAAAGATATAGACCTGCCCGGATGACGAAGGTCAGATCGCACAAAACACAAAGGGCACCTGATCCAGGTGCCCGTCCTTGCACGTTTGCCGACAGAATGGATGGTCAGGCCATCAGCGCCACGCTCTTCACCTGCGCGCAGACGTACATGCCGGCCATCAGACCCAGATGGTCGCGTGAACGGCGCGTGATGCGCGACAGCAACATCTGCGAATCGCCGACTTTCAGGCGCACGATCACCTTGTCCGGCCCCTCGTCGCGTATCTCCTCGATGCGCGCATTGAGGATGTTGTTGATGCTGGAACCCTGCGGCGCCTGCGTGGCGATGCTGACGTCGCGCGCCAGCACGCGGGCGCGCACCACCGTGCCGAACGGTTGCTCCACCCTGCCCACCCACAGTTGGCCACCGGCGAAATCCAGCCGGGTCAGATGATATTTCTCGTCCTGCTGCGCCACTGTTGCCTCGATCACCGTACCCGCATCGTCGAAATGTGCCGTGGGCAGATCTAGACGCGCGAGGGTCTCGCCGAGATTGCCGCTGGCAAGGACACATCCCTTCTCCAGCAACACGAGGTGGTCGGCCAGCCGCGCCACCTCGTCCAGCGCATGGCTCACGTAGAGCACGGGGATGTTCAGCTCGCGGTGCAGGCGCTCCAGATACGGCAATATCTCCTGCTTGCTTGCGGTGTCGAGCGCCGAGAGCGGCTCATCCATCAGCAGGATGCGTGGGCTGGTAAGCAGCGCGCGGCCGATGGCGACGCGCTGTCTCTCGCCGCCAGAGAGTTGCGCGGGGTCGCGGCGCCCGACCAGATGAGCCAAGCCCAACCATTCGACCACCTGCTCCAGCGGCACCTTGCGTTCGGCCGGCGCGATGCGCTTCAAGCCGTATTCCAGATTGGCCCGCACGGACAGATGCGGGAACAGGCTGGCCTCCTGGAACACATAGCCCAGCGGCCGCCGGTGCACCGGCATGAAGGTCTTCTCGTCCTGCCACAGCTCGCCATTCACATGCAACCTGCCCTGCGTGCGCTCAAGACCGGCGATGCAGCGCAGCAGCGTGGTCTTGCCGGAACCAGACGGGCCAAACAAGGCGGTGACGCCGACCGGCGGTGCGCTGAACCCGGCATCCAGCGCGAAGCTGTCCCGCTGCATCTTGAAATGCGCGCGTATCCAGCTCATTTGCTCACCCGCCACAATTTGCCGCCGACCAGATAGAGCGAGAGCAGCACGATGAAGGAGAACAGCACCATGCCGCCCGCCAGCCAGTGCGCCGCGCCATACTCCATCGCTTCGACGTGGTTGTAGATGGCGACCGAGAGCACGCGTGTCTCGCCGGATATGTTGCCGCCCAGCATCAGCACCACGCCGAACTCGCCGACGGTATGCGCAAACGCGAGAATGATCGCGGTGAGAAAACCGGGGCGCGCCAGCGGCAGGGCCACGCTGACGAAACGATCCCATACATTCGCACGCAGCGTCGCCGCCACTTCCAGCGGGCGCCTGCCCATGGCCTCGAACGCGTTCTGGATCGGCTGCACCGCGAACGGCAGCGAGAACAGCACCGAGCCAACCACCAGACCGGCAAAGGTGAACGGCAATCTACCCAGATCCAGCGCAGTGGTCAGCTCACCCACCACCCCGTGCGGCCCCATCAGCAGCAGCAGATAGAAGCCCAGCACCGTGGGCGGGATCACCAGCGGCAACGCCACCACCGCCGCAACCGCGCCCTTGTACCATCTGCTGCTGTGCGCCAGCCACCAGGCCAGCGGGGTGGCGATGAACAGCAGCAGCAAAGTGGAGACACTCGCCAGCTTGAGGGTGAGCCAGACGGCTTGGAGGTCTTCGGGGTTCAATCCACTTCCCATCATTTCACCATTTCTTTAGAACCGTCATTCCGGCGTAGGCCGGAATGACGGGAAATTACATTACGGCAACCCGTAACCGAAGGAACGAATAATCGCCAACGCCTTCTCGCTCTTCAGGTATTTCAGGAACGCCTGTGCCGCTTCCTTGTCCTTGGCTGCGGTCAACTGGATCGCGGCCTGTTTGATCGGGTTGTACATATCACTCGGCACAAGCCAGTACGAGCCTTCGCTCTGCTTGCCGTCCTTGGTGATCTGCGACAGCGCGATGAACGCCATCTCGGCATTGCCGCTCGCGGCGAACTGGTAGGTCTGCCCGATGCTCTCGCCCGTCACCATCTTGCCCTGCACCTTTTCCCACAGTTTCATCTTCTGCAGAGTCTCCTGCGCGGCAAGCCCATAAGGCGCCAGCTTTGGATCGGCATAGGCGATCTTGCTGTAACTGCCCTTGCCTAACACTGCGCCCTTGTCATCCACGTAACCCGGTTGCGCACTCCACAGCACCAGCTTGCCCAGCGCATAGACGAAGCGTGTGTCCTTCACCGCCAGCCCTTCCCCTTCCAGCAGTTTCGGATTCTTCTCGTCGGCTGCGAGGAACACGTCGAACGGCGCGCCGTTCCGTATCTGCGAATAGAACTTGCCGCTGGAACCGAAACTGAGCTTCACCGTATGGCCGGTGTCCTTTTGGAACTGCTCGACGATCTGCTTCACCGGCGCGGTGAAATTGGCGGCCACGGCCGCGCTCACCTCGCCTGCATTTGCCACTTGCGCCATCGCCAACAGCGCGCCCAACAACCCGAATTTGATGCTTTTCATCGCTGATATCCTTATTTGTTCACTGCCAGAATCACATGCGATGCCTTGATCAGCGCCGCCGCTTTCACACCTTCCTTCAAACCCAAATTCTTGATGCTGTCGTTGGTCACCACCGCCACCACAGTCTTTCCGCCCGCCAGTTCGATGATGACCTCGCCATTCACCGCGCCTTCCTGGCAGCGCACCACCGTGCCGTGCAGCTCGTTGCGCGCGCTGGTCTTGAAACCGTCGGAAGTCGTCACGATCACCCACGGCGCCTTGATCAGCGCATAGGCTTCCGAGCCAACCTTCAGCCCCAGATGGTTCACGCTCTCGTTGGTGATCACCGCGGCCAGCATGTCGCCGCCGCCGATCTCCAGCACCACCTCGGCATTGATCGCGCCCAGCTTGATACTCTTCACAGTGCCGAGGAACTGGTTGCGCGCACTCGTTTTCATGTCGAATCTCCTGATCAAATGGTAGTACTCGTCAAAATCGTCCATCACCTGCGCAAGCCGCTTCAGCACTTCCTCGCGTTCCTGCTCCAGACGGCGATAGGCTCCGGCCACGCGGCGTCCGTACACGGTGAGCGTGGTGCCGCCGCCTTTGGCCCCGCCGGTCTTGCGCTCCACCAGCGGTTGCCCGGAAAGGTTGTTGATGGCTTCCACCGCTTCCCACGCCGCCTTGTAGCTCATGCCCATGGCACTCGCAGCGGCCGTGATCGAACCCGTGGCATCGATGCGCTCCAGCAGTTCCAGATGATCCCAGCGCCGTCCCTTGGCGATCTTCAGTTTGGAGACGACACCGGCTCCGGACTTCTTTTCAGCAGTTGCTTGCACCATGACAGCCTCTCTCGTTATTACCCTGCATGCTTAACGATGAGCAAAAGCGATGCCACATCCAACATCACAATCGCCCAAGCCCCGCCAATACTTGATTCAGAACGGTTTGCCGCATCCGCCGACACATCCATTAAGAGGCCATCGCCTGTCGCCCTTAAAACAATTTGGCGTGTTCGTTACAACCCTTGCGCTACAACGCAAAAGCGCCCCCTGCCGGAATAGACCCCACAAGCGCAAGATCACTCGCAAGCAACTGTTTTTTAACAAACCATATGATGCGTTATGAACCTTGCGATATAACGCAATTTGATCACACCCTGGCGAAAAGAGTCAAAACCCATTCAAAACGCCAAAAACAGAACGGGCACCTGAGTGCCCGTTCTGTTTGAATCCAGTCTAGTTGATTGCTTTATCTAGCGACTCTGCATCCTTAAGGAAACTCATACCCGAAGCCGCGCATCACTGCCCGCGCCTTCTCGCTCTTCAGGAAACCAAGGAAGGCCTTGGCCGCTGCGGGATCTTTTGCGGTCGTGAGCAACACCGCGCTCTGGCGGATAGGATTGTGCATCTCGGACGGCACCAGCCACCACGAACCGGCACCCACTTTGCCGTCGCGCATCACCTGCGACAGCGGGATGAAGGCCAGCTCTGTCCTTTCGCTGGCGGCGAACCGGTACGTCTCGATCACATCGTCGCCCTTGTCCAGCTTGCGCTGCATCGCATTCCACATGGTCAGTTTGGTCAGCGTCTCTTTCGCCGCTACGCCGTAGGGCGAGTGGAGGGGATTGGGGATGGCCAGCAGATTGAAGTTGCCCCGGTTGAGCACCAACCCTTTGTCGTCCACGAAACCGGGCTGCGCACTCCACAATACCAGCCTGCCCGTGGCATAGACGAAGCGCGAACCGGCGACTGCCAACGCTTCCTGCATTAAGCGCTTCGGCAACTCCTCGTCCGCCGAAAGGAACACATCGAACGCCGCACCTTTCCTGATCTGCGCATACAGCTTGCCGCTGGCGCCCGGCGTGACCCTGACCGTGTGCCCGCTTTCCTTCTGGAACAAGGGCGCAAGGCGCTCCATAGGCCCGGCGAAGTTCGATGCCACCGCCACACTCACCTCGCCCGCCGCCACCGGCGCGCTGCTCAGCCCGAACATCAACACAACTGCGGCCACACGGCCGCGCAACGCAGAGATCATCATCGACTCCATCCTCCATGAACGGTGGCAATGATAACAAGCATGGCGAGAACGCGGCGCGGACTATGTGGGCAGGCCGCCGTATTGACCGCTTGCCGCCGGACGAGTACGGTTCTCTGCACAGGCGCGCGTCGCCGGATAAAGACGAGCCGGGCAACTGGGCGCCGCTGGATCAACGGGAGGGCCGCATGCGCATCACCACCCTTGGCTGCAACGGCAGCATCACCGGCGCCTTGCGCACCACCTGCTACCGGGTGGACGACGACATCCTGATCGATGCGGGTTCCGGCGCGGGCGAACTGAGCCTCGCGCAGTCCGTCGCCATCGACACAGTGTTCCTCACCCATGCGCATCTCGACCACTGCGCCTTCCTGCCGATGCTGGCCGATGCCGCCGGCAGTTTCCGCGATGCACCGCTCGCCGTGTATGCGCTGCCGGAAACCATCGCTGCACTCAGGCAGCACATGTTTTGCGGCCAGCTGTGGCCGGATTACACCGCAATCCCGACGCCGGAGCGCCCCTATATCGACTTCCGCCCGATACGGCTGGGCGAGACGGTGGAACTGCACGGCAGGCGCATCACCGCTTTGCCGGCGCGGCATGCCATTCCCTGCGTTGGCTACCAGGTGGACAGCGGCCGCGCCAGCTGGGTGTACAGCGCCGACACCACCTACTGCGCAAATTTCTGGCAGACGCTGAACCGCATCGAGGATCTGAGATACCTGCTGGTGGAAACCACGTTCCGCAACGACAACGCCGCCGGGGCTGCGCGCGCCGGCCACACCACCGCCAACCTGCTGGCGCAGGGACTGCGCCTGCTGCAAAGGCCGCCGCAGCTGTTCATCGTGCACATGGAAGCCGGTTATGAAGAGGTGACCATGCGCGAGGTGCTGCAAGCCGCCGCCGGGTTCGGGCCGCAGATGCTGCAGCGCGGGCATGTGTTCGAGCTCTAGCCCCCGGCACCTGCGAAACCATGCATCGCATCCCGCGATTGACAACAGAACGTTCGTTCTTTACGATGCAAAGAACGTTCGTTCTGCAATAGATTATGCCATGAGCCATATCCACCCCGAAGTCCCTGCCCCGGCGCGGCGTGCCGCCCACTCCGCCCTGCTGTCGCTGACGCACCCCAACAAGTCCATGTTCGAGCGCCAGCGCGCCTTGCTGCGCAAGGCGGTGCCCGCAGGCCTCCCCGCACCCGCCGACGACTGCGTCGAGCGCCGCCTCAGCCTGGACGAACATCTGATCCGGCACAGGGAATCCACCTTCTTCATGCGCGTAGCGGGTCACTCCATGCGCGACCTCGGCATCTTCGACGGCGACCTGCTCGTGGTGGACCGTTCCGTGCCGGCCGCGCACGGCTGCGTGGTGGTCGCCGTGATCGACGGCGAGTTCACCGTCAAACAGCTGCTCTACACTCCACGCGGCAAAGTGCTGCGCGCCGCCCATCCCGACTATCCGGAGATCGCCATCACGCCCGAACAGGATTTCGCCATCTGGGGCGTAGTGCAGTGGAACGTGCACAAGGTTTGAATCTTCCGCGAACGCGTGCCACGCCACCCGTCGCGCCATTGGCTAGACAGGCAGACTCCGGTACATTGAGTCCCAGGCCGCTCGTTTTCCGGGGAGCACACCATGGCACTCAACGAAGTTCGCCGCGATGAACTGCAATCGGTCGTCGCCCAGCTGAAGGAAACCCTCTCCAGCCACCAACAATGGCGTGGCACATTGACCCGCGCCGGTGCGCAAGCAGACGGCCTCCAGACACGACCGCAGCCCGGGGTGGGCAGATGAGCAAGAAGGATCTGCTGCTGGCGAGACTGGACGAGATCGCCCATTCGGTCGAACGTTCCGGCCATGGCCTGGCGCTGATCGCGCTGGGTTCAACCGGCACGGAGCTTGACCGCCTCGATGATTATTCGGACCTGGATTTCTTTGTGATCGTCGAGAATGGATACAAAGCCGGATACATCGATGACCTTGACTGGTTGAGTCGTGTCGCGCCGGTAGCCTATCGGTTCCGCAACACGGCGGACGGATACAAGCTGCTGTTTCATGACGGGGTGTTCTGCGAGTTCGCCGTGTTCGAGACGCCCGAACTGCGCCACATCCCCTTCGCCCCCGGCCGCACCATCTGGAAGCGGACCGACATCCCCGACACCTTGCTTCTGCCCGAGCCGGCGCGGCGCACGCCGGAGGAACACTCCCGCGACTGGCTATTGGGTGAGGCGCTGACCAATCTCTACGTGGGCCTGAGCCGCAACGCCCGCGGCGAGAGGCTCTCCGCCATGCGCTGCATCCAGGTCCATGCGCTCGACCACCTGCTGGAGCTGTGCGCGACACTCGAACCCGGGACGCCCACCTCCCGCGATGTGTTTGCCTTCGAACGGCGTTATGAGCAGCGCCAGCCGCGTTGCGCGCAGTCGTTGCCACAGTTCGCGCAGGGATATGAACGGAATGTCGAGTCGGCACTGGCCATTCTGGCTTTTCTTGAAAGTCATTTCGAGCTTGCTCCGGCCATGAAGCGGGCAATCGAAGATCTGTGCGGCAGAGGCGCATAATGATCGAGGCCGACATGCAGGCACTGCTTGGCCAGATCACGGCGGAATTCGCTGCCCTGCCGCAAGTGCGCGCGGTCGCGCTGGCCGGATCGCAGGGAGGCAAGCTCGCCGACGACCGCTCGGATATCGATCTGTACGTCTATGCCGAGCCCGAGCCGCTGGAGGCATGGCG
>JBQGEN010000354.1:0-1929 GCA_052039615.1 Sideroxyarcus sp.
TCGCTTGCTCATTTGTTGCTGGGTTCGGTGGCCAGCAAAGTCGCCCATCTGGCCCCGGTGCCGGTGCTGCTCGTCAAATGAAACAGCTGATAAATCAAACAGGTATGGATTGTGCTTCAAAAATGTTTTAGTATCCGACCCATGTGCTCAGGAAAATGAGTGAAAACGGCAGGGCGTAGATGAAGAAAGCATTCTGGAAAACCGATTGGTTCGTTGCCTTGCTGGTCGTGCTGGTGTTCGTGCTTGGCGCCCGCGGCGATCTGATACAGAGTCTGGAGCGCAAGGCCTATGACTGGGGCGTGCTGGCGACGTCGCGTGTGCCCAGCGACAAGATCGCCATCATCGCGATCGACGACGCAAGCATCGCAAACCTCGGGCGCTGGCCGTGGCCGCGCGAGATCCAGGGCAAACTGCTGGACATTCTGAGCGGGGGGCATGCCAAGGTGGTCGGCAACACCGCCTTCTTCTTCGAGCCGCAGGTCGATCCCGGCCTGGGCTACATCAACAACATCGGGGCGATCCTCGCCAACTCCACTCTGAAGGAAAGCAACCCGGCGGAATGGGCGCAGTTGGACGCGCTGATGCAGGATGCGCTGCAGCATCTGGACAACGACAAGCGACTGGCGGAGAGTATGCTCAAGGCCAACGATGTGCTGCTGGGCATGTTCTTCGAACTGGGGGAGCCGCAAGGCCGGCCGGACAGTCCACTTCCCGACTATATCCTGAAGAACAGCCTGACCGACATCCAGTCCGGAGACGCCACTGCGGCGACCATCCCGTCGCTGGGGGTGCAGATCCCGATCCCGGTGCTGGGCGCGACCGCGGCGGGTGTCGGCCACCTCAACGTCACGCCCGATGTGGACGGCGGCGTGCGCAGCGAGCCGCTGGTGATCGGCTACTACGACCAATACTATCCGTCGCTGTCGATGCTGCTCGTGGCGACGAGCCTGAACCTCGAACCCAGAGACATCCGGGTCACGCTGGGCCAGGGAGTCAGGGTGGGCAATCTGCATATCGCGACCGATTCCGCGCTGCGCATGCAGACGTTCTTTTACGGCGACCGCGGCGGCAAGCCCGCCTTCCAGGTGGATTCCTTCTATGATGTGCTGAACGGAAGGATCCCGCCGGACAAATACCGCGACAAGATCGTGCTGATCGGCGCCACGGCAGCCGGCGTGGGCGCCTCGCAAGTGACGCCGATCTCCGCCGGCATGTCTCCGGTGCTGACGCTGGCACACACGGTCTCCAGCATCCTGCAGCAGGATTTCTTCGTGGCGCCGGTGTGGGGCTTCTGGGCCGAGAGCGCGGTGTTCCTGGCGGTCGCGCTGTATCTGATCGTGCTGTTGCCGCGCCTGAGCGCCGGGGTGGCCGCTGCCATCACGGGCGCCCTGTTCGTGACGCTGCTGGCGGTGCATTTCGTGCTGATGACGACGCAGGCGATGTGGCTGCAACTGATGTTGCCCGCCGCTCTGCTGCTGGTTGGGCATCTGCTGGTAACGACCAAGCGCTTCCTGATGACGGAACAGGGCAAGCTCAAGTCCGATGCGGAGTCGGCCGAGAGCAATCGCATGCTGGGGCTGGCGTTCCAGGGGCAGGGGCAACTGGACATGGCTTTTGACAAGTTCCGCAAGGTGCCGCTGGACGACAGCCTGATGGACGTGCTGTACAACCTGGGGCTGGACTTCGAACGCAAGCGCCAGTTCAACAAGGCCGAGTCGGTGTTCAAATACATGGCGGAATACAACCCGAAATTCCGCGACCTGGGCGCGCGCATGGCGCAGTCGAAGGAGATGGCGGAGACCATCATCCTCGGGGGGGCTTCCGGCCGGAGCAACGACAGCACGATGAAACTGGATCGGCCGGGGCTTTCCAAGCCGATGCTGGGCCGTTACGAGATCGAGAAGGAACTGGGCAAGGGGGCGATGGGTG
>JBQGEN010000355.1:0-1883 GCA_052039615.1 Sideroxyarcus sp.
CTGTTTTTTCAGATACCGGCGTCAAACGAGCGCGATTGGCAGCCCGAGGTCTCCGTGACGCCTCATGCGACGGTAACGGGCGATCTCGTTACGATTCACGGTGTGAGAAATTTCGATTACCGGACCGAAGCCGATTTCGACCCGCGGTGGGAGGGCCGGACTTATGATCTCAGCAAACTGGATTCAGTGGACGTCATTGCCGTGTATTGGGCGGGCAAGGCGATCGCTCACATCATGCTGAGCTTCGGGTTCGAAGGTAAGGACTATCTGGCGGTGTCTATCGAGACGCGCAAAGAAAGAGGGGAGAGTTACTCGACGCTTGCCGGATTTTTTCGGAACTACGAGCTCTATTACGTAGTCGCCGATGAGCGCGATGTCGTTCGCGTACGAACCACCTATCGCCAGCCGCAGGAGGATGTGTATGTCTACCGCGTCAGCGGCTCACGTGAAAATCTCCGGCGGGTGTTTCTCGATTACCTAGCCTCGATTAACGAGCTCCACGATCATCCGTCCTTTTACAACACGCTCACGACCAACTGTACGACCACCATTCTGATGCACACGCGTGTGAACCCGGAGTCGCCGCCGATGTCATGGAAGATTTTGCTGAGCGGTTATCTGCCCGACTATCTCTACGAACTCGGGCGGATCGATACCAGTCTGCCGTTCGCGGAGTTGGAGAAGCGCTCGCATGTAAACGCGCGCGCTCACGCTGCCGACAAAGACCTGGCGTTTTCCCGGCGCATTCGCGCGGGACTGCCCGTGCCCCTTTCGGCGCGATCAACCCGGAACTAGTTCCAAATACAAGTCACTTTTGCACGAGACCCGGCGGCTTGCATGTCGATCCCGGGCGGGCCAGCCGCGGTGAATTTGGTGGCTTATTTGCGGCACTTTCTTTATGCTACCAAGCGGCGCGGGCATCTTCGCGCTCGAAGTTTCCGTCTTGCAGGTAGTTCTACGCCTGCGGGCATAGCGATTGCGGTAATTTTTGCGCGACCATAGAATCAGTGCTCTCGTGCACCTGGTTTCGCCTACGCCGGAGTGAAGCGGCATGAAGCCCGAAGATAGATCGATTGCCTACTTTTCAATGGAGATCGGCCTGGAAGCCGGCATACCAACCTACAGCGGCGGCCTCGGCGTTCTCGCCGGAGACACGATTCGCGCGGCGGCTGATCTCAAAGTGGGCATGGTGGCCGTGACGTTGCTCCACCGCAAGGGCTACTTTTACCAGAGGCTCGATTCCAGTGGATTACAGCAGGAAGAACCGGTCGAGTGGAGGGTCGACGATTATCTCACCCCAATGCCGGAACAGGTCGGCGTCCTTGTCGAGGGGCGAATGGTTCACCTCCGTTCCTGGCAGTACGACGTCCGTGGGTGCGGAGGCTTTATAGTGCCGGTGCTGTTCTTGGACACCGACGTCGAGACCAATTCCGAGTGGGACAGGACCTTGACTGATTCTCTCTACGGCGGCGATCAGCGTTACCGGCTGGCCCAAGAGGTGGTTCTCGGCATGGGCGGCGTGAAGATGTTGCGCGCGATGGGTTACAGCGGCATTGAACGGTTTCACTTGAACGAGGGGCATGCGAGCCTTCTGTCGCTGGAACTCTTGGACGAAGAGAAGAACAAAAGCCAGCGAAGCATGACCGAGCCCCAGGACATCGAGGCGGTCAGGAAGAAGTGCGTCTTCACCACGCACACGCCGGTAGCCGCGGGGCACGACCAATTTCCTATCGACCTGGCATACCGTGTCCTGGGACGGCAAGAAGTCTCGGACATGAAAGATGTTTTCTGTTGCGGCGACTTTTTGAACATGACCTACCTCGCGCTCAATCTCAGCCACTACGTCAACGGTATCGCGAAAAGACACGGAGAAATATCCAGGC
>JBQGEN010000356.1:0-2315 GCA_052039615.1 Sideroxyarcus sp.
TGCAACGCTTTCGAGACTACATCGCGCGTAAGGTGCGGCGCGAACAGCTCGATGAAATGATAGCCGAAGCCGCGCAGATACTGGTTCTTGCGGATGGCGATGCGGGTGGTGCTGGGCTGGATCAGGTGTCCCGCGTCGATCATGCGCAGGTGGCGGTCGCGGTCCGGGATGAAAGCCATCTGCGCCACGATGCCGACCCCCATTCCCAGCTCGACATAGGTCTTGATCACGTCCGCGTCGATGGCTGTGAGCGCGATGTTGGGTGCTATGCCGGCATCGTGGAACGCCTGGTTGATCTTGTTGCGCCCGGTGAAGGCGAAGTCGTAGGTGATGATGGGATACTGCGCCAGCTTCTTCAGCGTCAGTTTTTTCTCCACCAACAGCGGATGTTTGGGCGGCACGACGACGCAGTGGTGCCATTCGTAGCAGGGTAGCGTCACCAGTTCGTCGTACAAGGCCAGGCTCTCGGTGGCGATTCCTATATCCACTTCCCCGCTCAACACCATCTCCGCGATCTGGGTTGGGCTGCCCTGGTGCAGGCCGAGTTTCACGCCGGGATAGGCCTTGGTGAATTCCTTGACCACCTGCGGCAGGGCGTAGCGGGCCTGCGTGTGGGTGGTGGCGATGGAGAGGCTGCCACTGTCCTGCGTGCGGAACTCCTGTCCGACCTGTTTCAGGTTCTCCGTCTCGTGCAGCATGCGCTGGGCGATCTCCAGCACGGCCTTGCCCGGCTCGGTGATGGCGACGACGCGCTTGCCGTTGCGCACGAAGATGTCGATGCCCAGTTCTTCTTCCAGCAGCTTGATCTGTTTGCTCACGCCGGGCTGTGAGGTGTACAGCGCGTTGGCCGCGTCGGAGATGTTCAGGTTGCAGCGGACGATCTCATTCAAATAGCGCAGTTGTTGCAGGTTCATGGCCTCGCTCCGTATATGGCAATAGGTTATAAAATACTAACATAAAAGTATTTAGCAATATAAGGCGACCCACCTAGAATGCGCCTCATTCGAGTGAGGTGAATATGGATTGGCTCTACACAGTTTCGGGTTTTCTGGTCGGGTTGGTCGTCGGCGTGACCGGCGTCGGTGGCGGGTCGCTGATGACGCCGTTGCTGGTGCTGTTCTTTGGCGTATCGCCAGCCACGGCGGTCGGCACCGACCTGTTGTACGCCTCCATCACAAAGGCGCTGGGCGGCTGGGTACACAGCCGCAACGGCACGGTGGACTGGAAGATCGTCGGCTTGCTGAGTCTGGGGAGCTTGCCCGCCGCGCTGCTGACTATCGCGCTGTTCAAGTTCCTTGCGCTGGATGAGAAAGTCCTGAAGGGGTTGGTGACCGGTGTGCTGAGCGTCGCCCTGCTGCTGACGGCGACCGCCCTGCTGCTGAAAGAGCAGATCAAAAAGATCGCGCAGCGCGAAGACGGCACGGTGTACGAACTGCATCACCGCCATCTGCCCGCCGCCACCATCGGCACCGGCGCCGTCGTCGGCGTGCTGGTGACCATCTCGTCCATCGGTGCCGGTGTGCTGGGTACCGTGGCACTGCTGTTCCTCTATCCGCGCCTGTCGGCGGTCAAGGTGGTGGGTACCGACATCGCCCATGCCGTGCCGCTCACTGCGATTGCGGGTCTGGGGCATCTGACGCTGGGCACGGTCGATCTGGTGCTGCTGGGCAGCCTGCTGCTGGGTTCGTTGCCGGGCATCTATATCGGCAGCCACTTGAGCGCCAAAGTCCCGGAGAGGGTGTTGCGTCCGATTTTAGCCACGATGCTGCTGATCATCGGTACGCGACTGGCTTTGCATTGATCCTGATCTGAAGCGAAGGAAATTGAAATGAGCCTGAATTCCGAAAACTTGTCCGACCTGGAAGAGATCGATCGCTTCGAGCAGGCGATCGCCAGCTTCAACGCGGGCGAGATCGACCCCGACCGTTTTACTGCCATCCGCCTGCAGCAGGGCGCGTACGGGCAGCGCCAGCAAGGCGTGAACATGCTGCGCATCAAGGTGCCCGGCGGCCGCCTCACGGCGGTGCAACTGGAGGTGATCGCCGATCTGGCCGAGGATTTCTCGCAGCACAAGATGGCGCATCTGACCACGCGCCAGGACGTGCAGGTGCATTACATCCCTTTGGAGCATATGCCGACCGCGATGCGTCGTCTGGCCAGGGTCGGCCTGACTTCGCGCGAAGCGTGCGGCAACGCCGTGCGCAACATGACGGCTTGCCCGCTGGCGGGCGTGTGCCCTAAGGAGCATGTGGATGTGGGGCAGCATGTGGACGGCGCCACCGCGCATTTCCTGCGTAACCCGCTCAACCAGCAGT
>JBQGEN010000357.1:0-2127 GCA_052039615.1 Sideroxyarcus sp.
TTAACTTTTATCCCCGGTTCTTTTCGGAGGATGCTGAGGATACGCTGGCGGCGCTCAAAAGTAGTCATAAGAGTAGCTATTCAATTGAGAAGAATGAGAAAACATTAAAGGGGAGTGAAAGACAAATAAATTGTAGATTAATTTTCGATATTTGTCAATAGGGAACAACTAACAACAAAAATCGATAAATATATTGTAACAATTTGCAAAATTTCCAGGAATAGGTGCAACCGTGCAACCGAGGTAGCTTGACATGCGTTGTTGATTAATCTATAATGAAAATGGTAACGATTTCATAAAATCGTGGAGTTGCTTCTCTTTCCCCACAAATCTAGGAGACAAAAAATGGCAAAAGCAAAACGTTTGGAAGAATCGATCAGTCCTTCTGAGCGGAGCACGCCGGCGATCGGCGTATTTATTGCCGGGGATCCCCGTATTGACCAGGAAAGCCGCGACCGCTGCCGGAATATCGTCGAGATGGTGGCAGATACCTTGGCCGAGCGGGTCAAGCTGATGGATGGGAGCCCGGCGCGTGTGGTCTGGTCACCTCTGCTGGTCGATGGCGAGCCTCAGGCAGATGTCGTCGCCCGCCAGTTTGCCGACGCAGGCGTCAAAGCGCTGGTGTGCACGCCGGACACCTGGGCATTTCCCCAGCTCAGCGTCATTTCACTGCTCCAGCAGTTCCCTGCCGATACGCCGATCAACTTCACATGCGGAAACAGCGGGCCGAAGCCGGGCGTCGTCTTTGCCCACGCCGTGAACGGCGCCCTCGCTCAATATGGCCGCCTGTCGCACCTGAATGTCGGCACCTGGCCCGACACCGGGCAGCATCCGGTGATGACCGATGCCACTGCGGATCCCCTGGTCGATTGGGCCTTCGCTGCTCTGGCAACGCAGTCTTTGAAGGGCCGGCGCGTGGTTGTATTTGGTCATGATTCAATGGGCATGGAAACCGCGCTGGCGCACGTGATCCCCACCCGGCGGCAGTTCGGGATCGAGATCACCCGCCTGGATATGAAGCTTCTGGCGGATATGCTCAACAAGAAGGCTTACAACGCGGAGGAATTAAAATCCCTGCGCGCCTTCGTCGATGACCACCTGGGCCAGCGGCTTGAAGTGCCCACAGCAGAAGACTCAGAGCGCTTCAATCAGAGCCTGGCGCTCTACCTGATCGTGCGGGATTTATTGAAAGATCTGAACGCCCTGGGCGGTGGTTTTATGAGCCAGCTCGAATGGGGCTCGGATTTGCGCGGTATCCCACTACCGGTTGCCGATGCAATGGAATCTTTCTTTAACTCCACGTTTGACCATACCGGCAGGAAAGTGCCTACGCCGTTTGCCACTGAGGCCGATGTCCAGGGGCTGCTGACCATGCTCTTCTACTCGGCTTTAACCGGCGGCAACCCGCCGCTGTTCATGGATTTTCGAAAGGTTTGGGAAAAATGGGAGCTGGACGCGATGATCCAGAAGCTCGAGATCAAGGTCGATCCGGATGAGATCTGGTACCAGAAAGGATTGGTCGACGGCGATAACTCCGGCAGCGCTTCTCTGGATTGGGCTGCAAAACCGGGAACCAGCGTGGAGGAAATCCTCTCCAAAGTCAGCATGCCGCTGGCAGATTCCGGCTACTTCCCAGGCATGGGAAATTCTGTCCACTTCATCTCCCCAGGCGGACTGGAAGGCATCGCCGGTCGTTTGACCTACAGCAGCCTGTCGGGAATCTTCGGGATGAGCTGGGATGAAGCTGTCACCGCCGAAGTGCCTGGGGAGCGTGCCGAGGCGCTGTCTCACGCGACCACCTATGAATGGCCGCACAGCTTCGTCATTCCGAAATACGCAACCATGGGTGAATACAAGCATTTCCCGCCGGCCAACCACTTCCATATGGTCCAGGGTTTGAGCCCGGCCCGTTTGGAATACTGGATGGATTTGAACAACGTGATCTCCCAGACCCCCTGGGCTGCCCGGCCCAGCTACATCGAGGGCGTTGACCGTCCCGTTCCGCTGCTTTACCTGGAGAACGGTGGAGAGACGAACGCCAAAATGCTGCTGGCTCAAAAGATGTAGACACCTTCCGAAGCCTTGCGAAGGATTAATAAAAAAACTTCGCAGGGCTTCTGTATAAAA
>JBQGEN010000358.1:0-1643 GCA_052039615.1 Sideroxyarcus sp.
ATCTTCACCGAGCGCGCACCCGGCCCCTCGCCGAACATGATGTCGATCTGGTAGTCCTCCAGCGCGGGATACAGTATCTCCTCCACCACCGGCGACAGCCGATGGATCTCGTCGATGAACAGCACGTCGTTCGGTTCGAGGTTGGTCAGCAGCGCCGCAAGGTCACCTGCGCGTTCCAGCACCGGGCCGGAGGTGTGGCGAATATTGACCCCCATTTCACGCGCGATAATCTGCGCCAGCGTAGTCTTGCCCAGGCCGGGCGGGCCGAACAGCAGCACATGGTCGAGCGGTTCGTTGCGCTGCTTCGCCGCCTGGATGAATATCTCCAGCTGCCCGCGTATCTTCTCCTGCCCCACGTATTCGTCGAGCTGCTTGGGGCGCAGCGCGCGCTCCAGCGCCTCCTCCTGCCGCGAAGCGGGCACGGGAGAGATGATGCGCGATGCGGTAAGGTCGTCGTGTTGGATCATGCCGTGGATGATAACTTAAGCGGATTCATGACCTGGACAAAAGCTTGAGCGCCTGGCGGATGCCGCTCGAGACATCGATGTCTTGCGGCAACTGCTTCGCCGCCCGATCGGCCTCCTTCTCGTTGTAGCCCAATGCCAGCAGGGCATTGACGATGTCGTCAGCGGCGGACGCGGTGACGCTTTCCGCCGCGCCGCCGGCAAGCGCGGCCGCCACGAACTTGCCCTGCAACTCGAGCAGCAGACGCTCGGCGGTCTTCTTGCCGACGCCGGGACCCTTGGTCAGGCGCGCGGCATCCTTGTTCGCCACCGCCGCGGCCAGATCGGCGATGGAAAGGCCGGACAGCACGGCCAGCGCCATCTTCGGCCCCACGCCGCTGATCTTGAGCAGCTGGCGGAAGGCCAAGCGCTCTTCCTGCGTAGCGAAACCGAACAGCAACTGCGCATCCTCGCGCACCACGAAATGCGTATGCAGCACCACCTTCTCGTGCAACGCGGGCAGGTTGTAGAACGTGCTCATCGGCACGTCCACCTCATAGCCCACGCCCTGCACATCCAGCAGGATCTGCGGCGGGTTCTTCTCTAACAATATTCCAGCTAAACGACCGATCATTTTTGGCTGCCCAACTGTTGCAACATATCTTTGCCAATTTCAAATCGATCAATTACTGGCTGCCCATTATCAACGTATAACTCCGCTTCCAAGTCGATCACTAATTGATTTGATTCTGCGCCTCCAGGCACCCCTAGATGAAACTGTTGAAGAAACTTACTTGCGCCCGGAAACAGCGGTTCTTGGTCATGACTCTCGTTATCATGCCGGACATACAGCATTTTCCAATCCATCGGCAATTGTGACTGAGCCGTCAATTGATCATTCAAAAACAACTTTTCGGTATAGTCATTTAGCACCATTCGGTATTTTACGGAGTATTCACGAATCGTTTGATTACCGACGTTATCGATTCTTAAGTCAATGTGAAATCCCGTCCCGATGCCATGGGTCGTTTGACATATTAAATTTGCGCGTGGCTTGTCCCCAGATAACATGCGCAAACGAATGTCTTTATCTTCCATCGGTTCAGAGGAATAATTTCTGCGGGCATAGTACAGCTTATCTTTCGCTTGGTAGGCAGTGATGCCAGCTTTAACCTCCGCCACAAAAGCCAGCAGATCACC
>JBQGEN010000359.1:0-6307 GCA_052039615.1 Sideroxyarcus sp.
CGGTTGCTGCCGCGCCCAGCGCCGACCCGGACGACACCCTGCAGATGCGTGTGGATGCCGATGTTGCTAAAGCCAACCTGCAATTGCGCATCGATGCCGCCGTCGCGCGCGCCAAGGAACAGGCCGCTGCTGCGCAGCCGAAGAACACCGACACCCTGACGCCACACCAGCAGGCCGAGATCGCCGAGATCGAGGCGCGCCGGGCCAAGCTTCGCGAGATGGCATCAAATTCCGGCGCGGACGACGAACCGCCGAAACAAAGCTAAGGATATCCAGATCATGTGGTCATCGCCCTTCATCACAACCCCCACCAGCGTCAGCCAGATCATGCTGCGCGTGCTGCTGGCGCTGATCCCGGGCATCGCGCTGTACGTGTGGTATTTCGGCCCGGCGATCCTGGTGTCGATCACGCTCGCTTCGGTCACCGCATTGGCGACCGAAGCGCTGATGCTCAAGCTGCGCAACCGCCCGCTCAAACCCTTCCTGTCCGACAACAGCGCCCTGATCACTGCCTGGCTGTTGGCGCTGTCCATCCCGCCGCTGGCGCCCTGGTGGCTGGTGGTGATCGGCACCGCGTTCGGCATCGTCGTCGCCAAGCACCTGTATGGCGGCCTGGGCAACAACATCTTCAATCCGGCGATGGTCGGCTATGCCGTACTCATCATCTCCTTCCCGGGACACATGACGCACTGGCTGACGCCGCATGCGATCGGCATGCTGGAGCTGCCGTTCGCCGATCAACTGAGTTACATCTTTGGCGGCGTGTTGCCGGCCGGGTTGACGCTGGATGCGGTGACCATGGCCACGCCGCTGGACACGCTGAAGACGCAACTGCACCTCGGTCTGTCGGTGAGCGAGATCCGCGAGATGCCGATCTATGATTACCTTTCCGGCAAGGGCAGCGAGATGGTCGCCCTCGGTTTTGCCGTCGGCGGCCTCTACATGCTGGCCACGCGCATCATCACCTGGTATCTGCCGCTGATCTATCTGGCCACGCTGTTCTCCATCGCCGGTTTCTTCCACCTGTACGATCCGGCGCACTATGCCTCGCCGCTGTTCCACTGGTTCTCCGGCGCAGCGATGCTGGGCGCGTTCTTCATCTTCACCGATCCCATCGGCAGCCCCACCACCCGCAAAGGCAAGGTGGTCTACGCCACCGGCGCAGGCCTGCTGACCTGGCTGATCCGCACCTTCGGCGGTTTCCCCGACGGTGTGGCGTTCGCCGCCCTGCTGATGAACATCTGCGTGCCGCTGATTGACGCATATACCCAGCCCAGGGTGTTCGGCAAGAAGGGAGACGGCAAATGAAGCGCATTGCCCGTTCCACCCTGCAGACTGCGGTCAATCTGGTGTTCTTTGCCGTACTCGCCACGGCGATCCTGGCTTCGACCTTCTTCCTGACGCGCGACGAGATCAGGAAGAGCGAGGAAGCCGAGAAGCTGAAGCTCATCAACCAGATGGTGCCAAACGCACTGTATGACAACGACATCATCAAGGACACGCTGACCATCCCGGCGAACGAGTTGCTCGGCACGGAAGATGACACCCTTGCATACCGCGCACGCCTCAAGGGCGAAGATTCCGCCGTGGTGCTGGAATCCGTCGCGCCGGACGGCTACAGCGGCAGGATATGGCTGATCCTCGCGGTGCGCAGCAATGGCGAACTGGCGGGTGTGCGCGTCGTCACCCACAAGGAAACGCCGGGACTGGGCGACTATATCGAACTGACCAAGAGCCCGTGGATCAAGGACTTCGACGGCAAGTCACGCGCGCTGTACAAAGATGCCGACTGGAAAGTGAAGAAAGACGGCGGCCAGTTCGACTACATGGCTGGCGCCACCATCACCCCGCGCGCCGTGGTCAAGGCTGTGAACAGGGCGCTGATCTATTTCGGCGAGAACCGCGACATGCTGTTCGCAGCAACCGAGCCGAAGAAGGAGGAAACAAAATGAACCTTCCGGAAATCAAGGATATCTTCTACAACGGCCTGTGGAAACAAAACCCCGGCATCGTGCAACTGCTCGGCCTCTGCCCCTTGCTCGCGGTGAGCAGCACCGTGGTCAACGCCGTCAGCCTCGGCCTCGCCACCTCGCTGGTGATGGCACTGAGCAACCTGTCCATCGCGCCCATCCGCAGCTACGTACCGAACGAGATCCGCATCCCCGTCTTCATCCTGATCATCGCGGTGCTGGTCACGGTGGTGCAATACCTGATGAACGCCTATATGTACGGCCTGTATGTGGTGCTGGGCATCTTCATCCCGCTCATCGTCACCAATTGCATCGTGCTGGCGCGCGTGGAGGCGTTCGCTTCAAAGAATGCCGCGCTGCCTTCCGCGCTGGACGGCCTCGCCATGGGGCTCGGGCTGACAGCGGTGCTGGGCGTGCTGGGCGCGATGCGCGAAGTGCTGGGCAAAGGCACGCTGTTCTCCGGCATCGACCTCGCGCTTGGCGACATGGCACAGGGCTGGGTGTTGCATGTCATCCCGGACTACAAAGGCTTCCTCATCACCATCCTGCCGCCCGGCGCATTCATCGGCCTGGGATTGCTGATCGCCGGACGCAACTGGCTCAACTTGCGCGCGGCGCAGAAGGCGCGCAGCAAATCGCTTCCGACCCCGCTGACCAGCCCGGAGGCTGCGCAAGGATGAACGCAGCAAAACGCCGCGAGATCTTCCTGCGGCTGCAAGCGGCCAATCCTCACCCCACGACCGAACTGGAACACAAGACGTCGTTCGAACTGCTGGTCGCGGTAGTCCTGTCCGCGCAGGCCACTGACAAAAGCGTCAACCTCGCCACGCGCGAACTGTTCCCCGTCGCCAACACGCCGCAAAGGATACTCGACCTGGGCGAAGCGGGGCTGCGCGAATACGTACAGCGCATCGGTCTTTACCAGACCAAGAGCAAGCACATCATCCAGATGTGCCGCATCCTGCTGGACCAGCACAACGGTGAGGTGCCGCAGACGCGCGAGGCGCTGGAAGCCCTGCCCGGCGTGGGGCGCAAGACCGCCAACGTCATCCTCAACACCGCTTTCGGCCAGCCCACCATCGCCGTGGACACGCACATCTTCCGCGTCAGCAACCGTATCGGCCTCGCCCCCGGCAAGACCGTCCTGGAGGTGGAGAACAAGCTGTTAAAGGTCGTGCCCGACGAGTTCAAGCATGATGCCCATCATTGGCTCATCCTGCACGGACGTTATATATGCCAGGCACGCAGGCCCAAGTGCGGGGAGTGCATCATTGAAAGCCTGTGCGAGTACAAGAACAAGGTGTTCTGATGTTCCAGCCTACCCGCGACGAAGCGCGCGCCTTCCTGTTCGAATCATGGCGCAAGCGCCGCGCCGGCGAGTTGCTGACTCCGCTGGAAGATCTCACTGCGCAGCTGATCGACAAACACCCCGAGTACCACGCGCTGTTCAACGATCCTGCGCAAAATCAGGACAAGGACTATGCGCCGGACGGCAACGTGGTGAACCCCTTCCTGCATCTGATGATGCACCTGACCATCGAGGAGCAAATCTCGATCGGCCAGCCGCACGGCATCCGCGAGCAGTTCACGCGGCTGACGCAGAAATACGAATCGGAACACGAGGCGCAGCACGCGATGATGGATTGCCTGGGCGAGATGATCTGGCAGGCGCAACGCAACAAGAGCGCGCCGGATGCGGCAATCTACCTCGGTTGTCTGGAAAAGCAGTGAAGTGAGAAGAGAACCGTCCCGCACGCACGGTGTGCAGGACAGGGCGTCGCGTCAGGACTGCGGCGGCTGCTTGGGCTTGCGCAAGCCGAGCAGCCACATCGCGTAGCCGGACAGGCAATAGCCGAGGAACAGCAGGAACAGGTGCAGCGGCGGGTTCTGCGCCATGAAGATGAAGAACAGCGCAAACAGGAAAATGACGAAGAACGGCACGCTCTTGCGCATGTTGATCGACTTGAAACTGTAATACTTGAAATTGCTGACCATGGAGAGGCCGGCAAACACGGTCAGACCCACGGCATACCAGCGCAGCTCGAAGCCGCTGAACTTGTTGTCCAGCATCACCCACACGAAACCCGCCACCAGCGCTGCCGCCGCCGGACTGGGCAATCCCTGGAAATAGCGCTTGTCGATTACGTCGATGTTGGTGTTGAAACGCGCCAGCCGCAACGCCGCGCCCGCGCAATAGATGAAGGCGGCGAACCAGCCCCATTTGCCCAGATCGCGGAACGCCCATTCGTACATCAGGATGGAGGGCGCGACGCCGAACGACACCATGTCGGACAGGCTGTCGTACTCTGCGCCGAACTCGCTCTGCGTGTGGGTCATGCGCGCGATGCGGCCGTCCAGCCCGTCCAGCACCATGGCAATGAAAATCGCGACGGCGGCGAACTCATACTTGCTGTTCATCGCCTGCACGATGGCGTAGAACCCGGCGAACAGCGCAGCCGTGGTGAACAGGTTGGGCAGCAGATAGATGCTGCGCCGACGCAGGTCCAGAATTTGATTGCGCTGATTCTGCTGTGTCATGGGCTCAGAGTTTCGCCAGAATGGTGGTAGTGGCGGCCACTTTATCACCGATGCTCACCTTGACGGTAGCGGTGAGCGGCAGATAGACATCGACGCGCGAACCGAAGCGGATGAAACCGTAGCGCTGGCCGCGCGTGAGCACGTCGCCCACCTTGATATAGCACAGGATGCGGCGCGCGATGAGACCGGCCACCTGAACGAAAGTCACGGTCTGGCCGTCATTGGTCGTCAGTACCACCGCGTTGCGCTCGTTCTCGCTGGAGGCCTTGTCCAGATCGGCATTCACGAACTTGCCGGGGAAATACTGGATCTTTTCCACCTTGCCATCGGCCGGGCTGCGGTTGGAATGCACGTTGAACACATTCATAAACACGCTAACCAGGATCGCTTCGCGTTGCGCGTAGGGATCCTGCGCACGCTCCACCTTGATGACGCGTCCGTCGCAGGGCGACAGCACGATACCTGCTTCCTGAGGGATCGCGCGCGCCGGGTCGCGGAAGAACTGCAGCACGAACACGAAGATGATCCACAGCGGGATCGACCAGGCCGCACACCATACAGTGGCGGCGATGGCCAGAATCAGGGAAATCGCCAGGAACGGCCAGCCCTCGCGGGCGATGACGGGATGCGGGTAGTTGTTCATTCTGAGTCGTTAGCCTTTTGTCGCTAGTCGTTAGTCAAAAACATTTAGTCGCTAGTCGAAAGCGAGGAACTGGTCCCTGCTAACAACTAGCGACTAACGTCTACCGACTGCCTTTTAGTTCTTCGATTGGTCGACCAGCTTGTTCTTGGCGATCCAGGGCATCATGGCACGCAACTGGCCACCCACGACCTCGATCGGATGCTCGGCGTTCAGACGGCGGCGCGCGGTCATCTCGGGGTAGTTGGTGCGTCCCTCCAGGATGAACTGCTTGGCGTAGGAGCCGTTCTGGATGTTCTTCAGGCATTCCTTCATCGCGGCGCGGGCCTGGTCGGCGATCACGCGCTGGCCGGTGACATACTCGCCGTATTCCGCGTTGTTGGAGATGGAGTAGTTCATGTTGGCGATGCCGCCTTCGTACATCAGGTCGACGATCAGCTTCAGTTCATGCAGGCACTCGAAGTAAGCCATCTCGGGCGCGTAACCCGCTTCGGTCAGCGTCTCGAAACCGGCCTTCACCAGTTCCACCGCGCCGCCGCACAGCACGGCCTGCTCGCCGAACAGGTCGGTCTCGGTCTCTTCGCGGAAGTTGGTCTCGATCACGCCGCCCTTGGTGCCGCCGTTGGCCGCCGCGTAGGACAGGGCGATGTCCTTGGCCTTGCCACTCTTGTCCTGGTACACGGCGATCAGCGTGGGCACGCCGCCGCCCTTCAGGTATTCGGAACGCACGGTGTGGCCAGGGCCCTTGGGAGCGATCATGATCACGTCCACGTCGGCGCGCGGCACGACCTGGTTGTAGTGCACGTTGAAGCCGTGCGCGAATGCCAGCGCAGCGCCCGCCTTCAGGTTAGCATGCACTTCGTTGTTGTAGACATCGGGGATGTTCTCGTCGGGCAACAGCATCATCACCACGTCGGCGCTCTTCACGGCAGCAGCCACTTCGGCGACCTTCAGACCGGCCGCTTCGGCCTTCTTCCAGGAAGCGCCGTTCTTGCGCAGGCCGACGGTCACATTGACGCCGGATTCCTTCAGGTTCTGCGCGTGGGCGTGGCCTTGCGAGCCGTAGCCGATGATGGTCACTTGCTTGCCCTTGATCAGGGACAGGTCTGCGTCTTTGTCGTAATAAACTTTCATGTTGGCCTCGTCGAAAAAATCAGTA
>JBQGEN010000360.1:0-8215 GCA_052039615.1 Sideroxyarcus sp.
CCGCCGAGGCGACGATAACGATGCGACCGTCGGCGTCGCGCGCGTACATGGCGCGCTTGTGACCGCCCATGGTGCGATTGCCTTCCTGCGGCACCTCGTTCACGTCCATCAGACCGCTTCCATGAAGATGAAGCCGCTGGAGAAACGCCCGCTTTCCGGGATATACATCAGCAACTTGTGGCCTTTCCGGATGCGGCCGGAGTGGAACAGCTCGTCCAGCATGATGTAGGGCGAGGCGGAGCCGGTGTTGCCCTTCTCGATCAGGTTGGTGAACCAGTTCTCGCGCGGGATGTTGAGGCCAGCCTCAGCCACGCCCGCGGCGACCAGTTCGGCAAAATATTTGGAGGACTAGTGCGGCAGAAACCAGTCGATCTTCTGCGCTGACAGGTTGTGCTTCCGCACCAGCTCGCGCAAGGGCTCGGTCAGCGTGGCGCGTATGACATTCTCGTTGAGCAGTTTCACATCCTGCTTCACCGTGAACACCGAACGCGTCGCCCAGTCCTGCGGCGTGAATTGTTGCCAGCCGGAAAGCGTGTCGTCGGCGTTCTTCTCGGCGCCGGAATACATGCACGCCGGCAGTTCATGTGCGGCGGAGGAAAGCTCCACCCATTCCACTTTCAGGCTGAGCGGCCCGCTTGGCTTGTTCTCCAGCAGCACCGCCCCGGCGCCGTCGGACAACATCCAGCGCAGGAAATCCTTTTCGAAGGCGATCTCGGGACGCTCTTCCAGTTCTTTCACTTTGTGCTCGGCCTCGGCATCGAAGTTGCGCGCATGCAGCCCCACCGAGGCCAATTCGGAGGCCACCGCCACGGCACGCTGCGCATCGCCCGCGCGCACGGCCAGCCATGCGTGCTTGAATGCGGCAGCGCCCGCCACGCAGATGCCCGACAGCGACACCACTTCCAGGCGCGGCCAACCCAGTTCGCCATGTACCATGACGCCATGCCCCGGCATGAGCTGGTCGGGGCGCGAAGTCGCCGCCGCCAGGCTATCCACTTTGCCGACATCGCCCAGGGCGCGCACCGCTTTGGCGGCCATCTCGGCATTGGTCATCACCGGCTCGCCGCTGACGCGGTCGAGCGCATAGTGGCGATGCTGGATGCCGTTGTTGCGCAGCACAATGCGGCGCGCCTTGGACGGCTTGCCCCCTACCATGCCGAGCACGGACTCCATTTCGTCGTTGCCTACCGGCTCCAATGGCAGGAACGAGGCAGTGCGGGTCAGAAATACATCACAACTCATACAGGTGCATCCTCTCCGTGCCCGAACCCGACGGCGAATCGAACTGCTGCTTCAACGCCGCAAAGCGCTTCCGCGTGAACGGACGCAACAGCGCCTGGATGAGCAAGCTCAACGGCACCACCGTCAGGATCAGGGTAATCAAAAAAATCACATACAGAATCAGAAACGGATAGCGGCGCCACTGCCCGGGACCGCCCACGGCGCGCAGCAATTTGCCCCACAGGTAGAAGCTGCGCGTGGCGGCCTTTTCGCTCACCAGCAGGTGCGGATCGGAATCCGACGCCTTCAATCCCACGAGCAGCGGCGCGCTGCCGCGCTCCTGGTCCTTGTGCAACGCATCACAGAGCGCCAAGCCGAAGCGGCGTGCGGCCTGGATACTTGCCGCGTCCACGCCTGCCGGAGGCAGGAATTTGAGAAAGTCCTTCTTGCCGCTCAGCAGCCAGAAGGGTGTCGTCCACAGGCTGGCCATGGTCGGGCTGGGATCGACCAGCGCGACGTTGTCCAGCAGGCGCGCGCCGCAGTCTTGCAGCATCGCTTTCATTTTTTCCTGCGCCAGCATCCACATGTTGCGGCAGGCAATTACGGTAACCACCGGCTTGCCCGCGAGCAGCTTCTTTGCCAGCGGATGCTTGAGGAAGGCGGTAACCGGCAGCGACGGCGCCAGGAACCAGACCTGGTAGGGCAGGACAACCAGATCGAAATCTTCGTCTCCATTCAGTGTCAGGGGTTGCAGCGCCGGCGGCACCATGTGCGCCGATTCGGGGAAAGCATCCAGGAAGCTGAAGAAACCCCACGGGAAAGGATAAGGCGTGAGCGGGCGCAACGTCTCGATATGGACCGAGATGTCGCCGTCCTGCAGCAATGGCTCGACGATGCGCCGCGCAACTTCAGCCAGTTGTCCGGTCTGGGAGTAAGTCAACACGAGAACGCGCTTGGTCGTACGGGAAGACGAGGATTCGTTAGGATTCAATGCGCCCACGCAACTAATTGAGTCAATTTAAAAACGAGTTGCATTCTAGCATCCCGCCGCCTCTCCACCAATGGGCACGGGCCGCTCAGCCCGCTTTGGCCCCACCGGCTGCCGTGTACAGGTAAGCGGCATCCGGCGAGAACATGGACTCCGCCGACGCCACGGCCGGAGCGCCGCCGCTTATGTCGCAGGGTTTGAGCCGCAGCCACCGGCTGCTCCCGCCGTCCACCTCGTCCACCCAGCCCAACAGGAGGCCCGCAGTGCCGCACTGCGCGGACGCCAAGCGCAGCAATGCGTGCGGTGTCCCGCCGGCGATGAACTGGGCGTTGCCGCGCCAGCGCATCTGCGCCGCCAGCAACGCCAGCAACTGGCTGGGCTGTGTTTGCAGGAACGTCAGTGGCATCGGCAGGTCGTCATGCATCTGCTCCAGCACCTGGGCAGTCGGCACACAGGTTCCGCGCCGGCTGCCCAGTATCAGCAGTGCGCCCTGGGGCAGCGACGCTTCGCCGGCATCCGCCAGACAACTCAGTGCGCCGTACAAACCCAGCTCGGCCCAGTTGCCGATGCGGCGCGGCTTTGCGCCGAGCATCCCGGCAAGTCGTTCGCGCCAGTCCGGCGGAGGCGGTGAAGCAAGGCAGCGCCCCAGGATCGCAAAGGTCGTCATGCGCGCTCCAGCACCACGCTGGCGTGGCTGCCGCCAAAGCCCAATATCGTCGCCATGACCCGGCATATCTGCTGCGGCATCACCCGGGCGAGTGACACCCCCAACTCCTCGTCGGCCTCATTTTCGTATGCCGGCCACACGTCCTGCTCCAGACAGGCCGTCAGCAGCGCAAGTTCGGCTGCACCGGATGCACCCATGGTGTGGCCCATCGCTGCCTTGAGCGAAACCAGCGGCGGCACGACCCCGAAGGTCTCGCGCAGGCCTTGCGCTTCGATCGCATCGTTGCCGGGACTGCCAGCGGCCTGTACCTTGACGAGATCGACGGCGCCTGCCGTCGATCCGCTATCCGCCAGTGCCTGGATGAACATCTCGTTCACTGCGCGCACCGAAGCGCCGGTCGGCTGCTCGCCGTCCACCACGTTAGCGCCGCCCGCCAGATCCCAGACTGCGGAGTCGCGCGTCGACAATCTGAGTGCTGCGACGGCTTCGCCCAGCACGAGTCCGTCGCGCTGCACCGCGAAAGGCTTGCTGCCGGTTCTGGAAAGCAGCTGGAGGGCTGCAAATCCGCCCAGCGTCAGCCGGTTGTCTATTTCGATGCCGAGCACCAGCACCTCTTCCGCCGCACCGCTGCGCATCAGCGCCTGAGCCGTCAACAGCGCGTTCAGACTCGACGTGCAGGCCGTATTCACCACATGCACCGGCCCAACCCAGTCCAGCCAGCTCGCGACCTTGTCGGCGAAGGCCTGATAGTCCATCTGCGTCGTGCCGCGCTCGACGGCGCCGATATCGAAGGAAGAAGTGGCGATCAGCAGCACGCCGTCGCGGATCTGTTGCGCGCCGGCTTCGTTTGCGACGCGCTGCACCAGATCGCGCGCACGCTCGTTCCAGTCGTCTCTGGCGAGGGGAATGGCATGGAAGGGGTAGTCCCCCGCCATCGCGCCGGGCAAAGTGATCTTTGCCGGTTGGACGCCGCCCTGCCTCAGGGTCGCAAGCGCCTGCTCCACGCTCAGCCCGAGCGAACAGGCCAGCCCGCGCCCGGCAAGATGGACTGGGCTCATTTCGCGTTCTGCAGGTGTTGCGCCAGCATCGTCAGCGAACTCAGGGCGCGGCGCGTTTCTTTGCTATCCGGCATGCGCACGCCGTACTTCTTCTGGATCGCCATCGATATCTGCAAGGCGTCGAGAGAATCGAGCCCCAGCCTGGCATCGTCGCCGAACCAGGCTTCGTCGTCGCGCAGCCCCCCCTCGGGCTCGGCCTTGTCGACGGCGGCAAGGATGAATGCCTTGAGCTCGGCGCGGAATGCGATGTCGTTATCGTTCATGGGATGAAGAGCGCCCGCGGGACAGCGGGCGTGTGGATCACTTGCCGCGATGCTGTTGAATGTGCTGGTTCAGATTGCGCAGCGAGCTGAATATCTTGCTGTTGTCCGCGTCGTCCGATTTGAGCTGCACGCCGTAAGTCTTGGAGATCGCCAGCGACAGTTCGAGGATGTCTATGGAGTCGAGTCCAAGGCCTTCGCCGTACAACGGCGCATCCGGCTCGATCTCGTCCGCCGATACTTCAAGGTTCAAGGAAGTGACGATGAGTTGTGCCAACTCTTTTTCTTGTGCGCTTGCTGCCATGATGCTCCCTGTCGTTTATTTCACAGGGGACATTTTACCTCATTCGCCGCGCGCCTTCTAAATCATCGCGCCGTTGATGGAGATGATCTGCCCGGAGATATAGGCAGACTTGTCGGAGGCGATGAAAGCCACCAGATCGGCCACCTCGTCCGGTTTGCCCGCGCGGCCGACCGGCACCAGCCGTTTGATGGCGTCCTTGTCGAAGACATCCTCGGTCATGGCCGATTCGATGATGCCCGGCGCGATGGCATTGACGGTGATGCCGCGGCTGGCGACTTCCAGCGCCAGCGATTTGGTCGCGCCGTGCAAACCGGCCTTGGCCGCGGCGTAATTGGTCTGTCCGCGATTGCCGGAAATGGCGGCAACCGAGGAGATGTTGATGATGCGCCCCCAGCGCTTGCCTATCATCGGCAGCAGCAGCGGTTGCGTGACGTTGAAGAACCAGTTGAGCGAGACGTCGATTACGCGCGCCCAATGCTGCGCATTCATTCCCGGCATCACGGCATCGTCGTGAATGCCCGCGTTGTTGACCAGCACCTGTATGGCACCTTCGGCCAACACAGTTTGCAGAGCGCTTGCGGTCTGCTCTGCGTTTGCTACATCGAAGCAGACGGCTTGCGCGCTGCCCCCGCTATCCTTGATCGCGGCGACAATCTCTTGCGCCCGCGGCAATGCGCTGTTGGCATGCACATAGACGTGGAAGCCATCGGCCGCAAGTTTCCGGCAAATCGAGGCACCTATGCCGCCGCTGCCCCCCGTGACCAGTGCGCGCTTCATGCCGCCACCTTGTCCGCATCCAGCACCACAGTGGCGCGCCCGCTCATGATCCTGGCCGGTCCCGCGTGGATATTGAACTGGTAGATGACGCGCGCCTCGTCGCCCATCACTTTCTCCGCGTCGATCGTCAGGTCGTCGCCGAGGTCGTCCAGCCGCATCACGTGGCAGGAGACATCGCGCAGCGCGGCCAGATAGCCCGCACGCGGCTTTGCGTCGAATTTCGCATCCCACGCACCGTGCACCGCCATCGCCTGCGCCGCGTATTCGATTCCGCACAGGGCAAGCAGCGTATCACCGGAGCGCATCGGGTTGTCTGCGTCGCGATGCGTTCCGCTGATGCAGCGGATGCGCTGCGCATCGCACTCCAGCACGCCGTCGAGCAGGCACATGCTGCCTGTGTGGGGAATGACTTTGGCGATCGCCGCCTTGTCCGCTAGCATGGCGTCACGCGAATATCGAGGTGATTGTCGAAGTAGGCGATGCTGGTCTGCGCCGGTTTGCCGCTTGCCAGCGCCGCCAGCAACGGCAGGCTGCGCGCTGCCGGTATGCCGCGGCGCAACGCCTCCAGGCCGGCCTCAGGCATCGTAGTCTCGTCCGATTTACCGGAAGCGAGTTCTATCTCGATTGCGGCCAGGGATTTTCCGGTTTGTCGCGGCGCCAGGATCAGGGCCATGCCGAAGGCAGCAGTAATGGGCCGGACTGCACGCAATGGTTCGGGATAGGGATGGTCATAGGCGATCAATGCCACGACGGAATCGTCCACTGTCACTTGCGTGGCTGATTCCAGCAGTCCCGCCGCGAAGCTTGCGTCGTAGGCGCACAGGCTGGTGGAAGGCTCATGCGTGCCTGCCGCGATGCACCAGTATCCTGCCGCGGCATTGTGCACGGAATTATGAAAGCGGGTAGGCGACACTTCGCGCGGTGCGGTCGCCAAAATGCCGTTGATGGCATGCACGTTGTCGTTGTCGCCGCCGGAGGAAGTGAATACCGTTGCTGCCGTCTTGGTGTCGCGTCCGGACTGCAGGAACGCCTCTTGTCCGACGGACAGAGCCAGCTTGATCGGCACCCCGGCGCGGCGGCGCTCTGCTGCGGGCAGCATGTCGCTGGCGCGCAGGTTCGTCGCCTGGGTCAGGTAGGCGACATCGCCATTCAGTGCGCCACGACTGGCTGGCCAGCCATCCAGTCCCGGACCGAGCAACCCGATGCCCTCGATGTAGCAGCGCATCATGCTTTCCTCCCCAGTACCAGGCTGCAATTGCTGCCGCCGAAGCCGAAGGAGTTGCTCAGGGCACAACGGATATTCCCTTCGCCGTTCTCGATCCGGTAATCGATCTCCATCGCCGGGTCGAGCCGTTGCGTGTGCATGCTGCCCGGTATGAAGCCGTACTCGACCGCCAGCATGGCGATGATGGCTTCGGTGATCCCCGCCGCGCCCAGCATGTGCCCGGTCCAGCCCTTGGTCGAACTGCACGGAACGCTGCCGCCGAACACCTCGGCGACCGCCTTGCCCTCGCTGGCGTCGTTGGACTTGGTCGCTGTGCCGTGCAGATTGATGTAGTCGATGTCGCCCGCCTTGAGGCCTGCAGAATCGAGCGCACGTTGCATCGCCAGCTTCGCGCCCAGGCCCTCGGGATGCGGCGTGGACATGTGATAGGCATCGGAGCTTTCGCCGACCCCCAGCAACATCATCGCGGTGGAAGATGTGTCGGAAGCAACTCGCTCGATCAGCACGAAGCCCGCCCCCTCGCCGACGGAGATGCCATCTCGCTCGGCATCGTACGGACGGCATGGGAAGCGGGAAACCAGCCCCAGCGAATTGAAGCCGTACAGCGTGCTCAGGCACAGGCTGTCCACTCCGCCGACCACTGCCGCATCGCACACGCCCGCGGCCATCATGCGCATCGCATTGGCGAACACTTTCGCGCTAGACGAGCATGCCGAAGACACTACGAAAGAGGGGCCGGTCAACCCCAGGCAATGCGTGACAAAGCCGGCAAGCGAATAGGAATTCTGCGTTTCTGCATAATGAAAATCTGGTGGCAGCGCGCCGGTCTGTGGATCCAGATGGCGATAAGCCAATTCCGTCTGCAATATGCCGGATGTGCTGGTTCCGAGGAACACGCCGATACGTGCGGCACCGTATTTCTTCCTGGCGGCTTCGACTGCCTCGACAAAACCGTCCTGCTCCAGACACAGTTGGGCCAGACGGTTGTTGCGGCAGTCGTACGTGGAGAGATCTGACCTTACGCGGTAGCTGTCCAGCATCTCGACCTTGGCGATGTACGCCTCCAGATCGACGTCTTCGAAGTCGCATGGGACCAGTCCGGAACGGCGGGACCGCAGTGCATCAAGGGTTGCCGATGCGCCCAGGCCCAGGCTGTTTGCGAGTGTGATGTGGCTGATGGTTAAAGGTTGCAAGATGGATTTCGCTGATTTAACAAGGAAAGCAGGTTTTACGCGTGTGGGATTCTAACACAGCCGGCATCGCCCCCCGCACCAGCCCCCTGTCCCTGCATCGATTCAATCCATCCCCACCAGCGGCGTCTTGGTGTTGCGTATGGTCTTGTAGGCCTGGTAGTTCCAGGAGAAGGAAATGCCGGTGCTGAACAGGCTGCGGGTGTTGCGGAAGGTTCGCACGCCGCGCACAAGCGAGGACTTGAACGAGGAGACTTCGGCATAGGCCTCCAGCAAGCCCTCGTATGCCTCTGTTGGAGTCATTCCATTCATCTGGAAGACCGGCTCAAAGATCGTGTAGTGCCGCCAGTCGTTCGGATAATCGGTCAGCAACAGCCGGTTCTCCTCCACCATCTGTTTGTAGAACGCGGTTCCCGGCAGCGGCGTCTCCAAACTCATCTGCACGGCATCGATTTCGTTTTCCAGCACGAAATCGATGGCGCGGCGGAATGCGTCGCGTGTCTGGCCTTCTGTGCCGAAGATGAA
>JBQGEN010000361.1:0-12623 GCA_052039615.1 Sideroxyarcus sp.
GGTGAGCTGGAACGGCGGCGGCTTCGACCTGCCGGTGTTGCACTACCGCGGCCTCATTCACGGTATCCAGTGTCCGCGCTACTGGGACCAGGGCGAGGACGACAAGGACTTCAAGTGGAACAACTACATCAGCCGCTACCATTCGCGCCACCTCGACCTGATGGACCTGCTGGCGATGTACACCGGCCGCGCAAACGCGCCGCTGGATGAGCTGGCCAAGCTGATCGGTTTCCCCGGCAAGCTGGGCATGGACGGCAGCAAGGTGTGGGACGCGTACCAGCAAGGCCGGTTGGCCGAGATACGCAACTACTGCGAGACCGATGTGGTGAACACGTACCTGGTGTTCGCGCGCTTCCAGCTGATGCGCGGCCAGTTCACTCGCGCGCGTTACGAGCAGGAGCTGGAACTGGTGCGCAGCACCCTGAATAAATCCGATGAAGCGCACTGGAAGGAATTCCTTGCGCAATGGCCTGTTGTTTGAATCTTCCCTCCCGTCGTGGGAGGGAAAATGAATTTTCCATGGAAAAAATGAATCTCGTAATCATTGAATCGCTCGACCACGAAGGTCGCGGCATTGCGCACGCCGACGGCAAGGTCATCTTCATTGAGGGCGCGCTCACCGGCGAGCGCGTGACCTACACCTCCTATCGCAAGAAGAACAACTACGAACAGGCCAAGGTCGAGCAGATCCTGAAGCAGTCGTTCATGCGCGTGCAGCCCAAGTGCCCGGTATTCGGCGTGTGCGGCGGCTGTTCCATGCAACACCTGGATGCGCGCGCGCAGGTCGCGGTCAAACAGCGTGTGCTGGAGGACAATCTGCAGCGCATCGGCAAGGTCAAACCCGAGGTGGTGTTGCCGCCGATCTACGGGCAGCCCTGGGCATATCGCCAGCGCGCGCGTCTGTCGGTGCGCCATGTGCTGAAGAAGGAAAAGACGCTGGTAGGTTTCCGCGAACAGAACGGCAAGTACGTGGCCGATATGCAGCATTGCGAGATACTGACGCCGAAGATCGCCGCACTGCTGCCTTTGCTGGGCGAGTTGAACGAAAAGTTCACGGCGCGCGACATCATCCCGCAGATCGAAGTGGCGGTGGGCGAGCATGTCGATGTGCTGGTGCTGCGCATCCTGGCTGCGCTATCGCCTGCGGACGAGGCGCTGATCAGGGAATTCGCGGACAAGCACCAGGTGCAGTTCTGGACCCAGACCAAGGGGCCGGAAACGGTTAAGCCGTTCTACCCGCTGGACGCGGCGCAACTCTCCTACAGCCTGCCGGAATTCGGCATCACCATGCCGTTCGCACCGACCGAGTTCACTCAGGTGAACAGCGACATGAACCGCCTGATGGTGAGCCGCGCCATGCGCTTGCTGGCACCGCAGGCCGACGAGCGCATCGCCGATTTCTTCTGCGGCCTGGGCAATTTCACGCTGCCCATCGCGCGCAGCGGTGCGCAGGTGCTCGGTGTCGAGGGCAGCGAGGCGCTGGTGCGGCGCGCAAGGCAGAACGCCGAATACAACGGGCTCTCCGCCAATACCACGTTCCAGATGATGAACCTGTTCGAAATGGACGAGGCCACCCTGGCCAAGGCGGGCCGCTTCGACAAGTGGCTGGTCGATCCGCCGCGCGACGGGGCGATCGAACTGATGAAGTCCATCAGCGACGAAACGGCACCCAGACGCATCGTCTATGTCTCGTGCAGTCCATCCACGCTGGCGCGCGACGCCGAGGTGCTGGTGCATGTGAAGGGCTACACGCTGAAGGCGGCGGGGGTAATGAACATGTTCCCGCAGACTTCGCACGTGGAATCCATTGCGCTGTTCGAACGATAGATCAAGGAATCCAAAGATGGCACGTTACGACGATTTGGTGGTCGAAGCGCTCACACGCGTGAAGGAGATCATGCCGTGGGATCTTAGCCGGGCGCTGGCAGCGGGCAGCAAACCCCTTCTGCTCGACGTGCGCGAGCCGGCGGAGTTCGATCAACTGCGCATCCCCGGCTCTATCAACGTTCCGCGCGGCGTGCTGGAGCAATCCTGCGAGTGGGACTACGACGAGACCGTGCCGGAACTGGCTGGCGGGCGCGAGCAGGAGATCGTGGTCATCTGCCGTTCCGGCAAGCGCTCGGTGCTGGCTGCCGACATGCTGCTGCGCATGGGCTTCACCAATGTCGTTTCGCTCAGGACCGGCGTGCGCGGCTGGAGCGACTACGAACAACCCATGACCAACGCGCAAGGCGAAGCGCTGGATGCGGATGACGGGGATGAGTTGCTGGCGCCGCGCGTGCGGCCGGAGCAGCGCAAGCCTAAAGCGTAAGGCCGCTCAGGCCCGCTTCGGCGTCAGCGCATTGCCGCCGAACTCGATGCCATCCCAGCCGCTCTGCATGAAGTTCCGTATGTTTTGGTGATCCGTTCCGTTCGGATGCTGCAGCACATCGTCCCGATAATATGCGCCGAAGCAGTGCAGTGTCTGCTGCTGTGACAGCCCGTGCAGTTTCGCGAAAGAGAACAGCTTGCACGAGCCGTTGTTCTTGCCCGCTTCGTTGAGCTGGTTGCCGTTCTGGAACGTGGTCGGGGAGAACTCATAAAGTGCGTCGATCACCGCCATCGTGTCCCCAAACGAGATGCTGTCGGGCGCGTCGTTCAGGCGCTGCATGAATGCCTTCAATTCCATGGATGTATTCCCCTGATTCAAGTGAGGTCTGCAAAAGCAAAAGGCGGCTTGCGCCGCCTTTTGTCGAGTGCGGCGAGGCTTATTCGCGTTCGCCGCTGAACGCCATTAACAGGTTGAGCAGGCTGATGAACAGGTTGTAGATGTTCAGGTACAGGCCCAGCGTCGCCATCACGTAGTTGGTCTCGCCGCCATGCACGATCTGGCTTACGTCATACAGGATGTAGGCGGAGAAGATCATCACGGCGATGGCGGAGATGGTCAGGCTCAGCGCCGGGATCTGGAAGAAGATGTTGGCCAGCGAGGCGACGATGAGCAGGATCAGGCCGATGAACAGGAACTTGCCCATGAAGCTGAAATCCTTCTTCGTCACAGTGGCGATGGTGGCCAGCGTGAAGAAGATGATGCCGGTGCCGCCGGCGGCCATGCCGACCAGTTCTGCACCGTTCTTCAGATGCAGGGCGACTTGCAGGATGGGGCCGAGGAACACGCCCGCCACGAAGGTGAAGCCCAACAGGGCGACGATGCCCCATACGCTGTTGCGCAGGGCGGTGACGGCAAACAGCATGCCCATCATCGCGCCGAACATCAGCAGCGAGGACATGATGGGGTGTTCCGCCATGAACGAGAGGTTCATCGAGGTGCCGATAGGCGCGCCGATGACCGTGGGGATCATGGTCAGCGCCAGCATCATGTAGGTGTTGCGCAGGACCTTGTTCTGTTCGACGGCAAGCGTCGTGGTCTGTGCGACTGATTGGGTTCCGTATTGCATGAGTTTCTCCAAAGAAAAGAGGTCGGTTTCGACGACGGGCGTGAGACTACAGAAGCAGTGTGAAAGTTGCAACCTTGCCCGTTGGGCGCATGGGGTATTTCGGGTATCATGCGCAGCGTTGCGTGCGGGCAGTCCGCGGTGCGAAGGAACTTTCGGGTGAGCCTTGTGCCGTAGTCCGGTACCAAGTGTCATTTGGAGGTGTGGCAGAGCGGTTGAATGCACCAGTCTTGACCACATGCCGCGAAGCGGTGTGTGGCGGCGCAGACTAACCTTTAGGTTATGTCGGAGCCAAAACTGGCAACTCTTTGTGATACGGAAGTCTTTGGAGGTGTGGCAGAGCGGTTGAATGCACCAGTCTTGAAAACTGGCAACGATGCGAGTCGTTCGTGAGTTCGAATCTCACCGCCTCCGCCAAAATTGAATCATTGAATCAATCTGCAATCGTTCAGGAGTGAAAAATGCTGCGTAAAGTTATTGCAATCTCTTTGCTGTCCGTGTCTACCCTTGCCGCTGCGGATACGCTGGATATCGGCTTGAGCGATACGACCGCGCAGTTCAAATACGGCGTCGCCAGTGGCATCTCCGGCAAGTCCGAGGTCTATGCGGAATTGATGTACAACGACGAGAACAGCATCATCGGCGGCGTTGGTCTGCTGGTAGCGAACGATGAGATGAACGTGCCCGGCCTGACCATCGGCGTCGGCGCGAAAGCGGTCGCGGCAACCATCAAGACCCCGGACCGGAAGAACGCCTCGGCCGCAGCGCTCGGCGCACAGGTGCGTTACGAGTTGCCGGCGGAGCGCCGCGTGGCCTTCTCGGGCGAACTCTATCTCGCTCCCAGGATCATCACCTTCGGCGATGCGGAACGTTACCAGCAGTATGGCGCGCGCGCCGAGTTCTCCGTGTCCCCGCAAGTGCAAGTCTATGCCGGATATCGCAAGACCCTGTTCAGGCTGAAAAGCGTCGCTGGGGACTCGGTGCTGATCAACGGCCCGCACATCGGCGTGCAACTGTCGTTCTGACGCGCCTGACGCCATGCGCAAGACGGGGCTGATCTTTGCGGTTCTCGTTTCGATGACATCCCTGGCGCAGGCCAAGGATGTCACGGCGCAACAGGTAGGTCTGGAATACGCCCGCGAGAATCTGGAGAAGGCCGAGAGTGATTACAGGGAAGCCCGGCAACGGGTGGCCGATTCCGAGAAACAGCTGGCGGATGCCGAAAAGCGTGTCGCAGAAGACCGGCAGAAAGCGGCGACCTCAAGGAAGAACCTGGATGAGGCCAGCGCGAAACATGCGCGGGCACAACAGTTGCTCGACCAGGCCTGGAAACAGCCGTAGCACCTGCTTTACGCGTGCTCAATACCCCAGCGCGCGTGCTCCCTGATAGAAGATGAAGCTGACCGACCACGCCAGCACGAGCGACCACGCGAGCGCGAAGAGCGTGTAGCGCAGGTTCTTCGCTTCGCTGCGCAAAGTGGCGATGGCGGAGAGGCAGGGGGTGTAGATCAGGGTGAACAGCATGAAGCTGTAGGCCTGTACCCAGTCCAGCTGTTGCCCCAGTGCATTGCCCAGCGCTTCCCCGGTCAAACCGTAGATCACCGCCAGCGAACCGATGACGATCTCCTTTGCGACGAAACCGAAGATCAGCGCGATGGTCAGCTGCTCGTTGATGCCGATGGGGGCGAAGATCGGATGCAGCAGGCTGCCGATCATTCCGGCCAGCGTGTCGGCACTGCCCGCAGGCGCAGAGGGCGGCAGGTTGGTGAGCAGCCAGACCAGCACTACGCCGGCGACGATGAACTTGGTGGCGCGGTTCAGGAAGTGGCGCACTTCCAGCCAGCCGCGTAGCGCCATCTGGCGCAGGGTGGGGAAGCGGTAGGGCGGCAGTTCCAGCACGAAAGGCTCGTTGTTCTGGAAGTTTTTCCGGAACAGCAGCGCGGTGAGGATGGCGGCGGCGAAGCTGAACAGGTACAGGCTGAACAGCGCGACCGGCGCGGCCGCCGGCGAGAAAATCGCTGCGGTGATGAACACGAACACCTGCAGGCGCGCCGAGCACAGCGAGAACGGGATCACCAGCATGGTCAGCAGGCGCAGCGAGCGCGAGCGCATCACGCGCGTGCCCATCAGCGCCGGCACGTTGCAGCCGAAACCCATCAGCAGCATGACGAAGCCGCGCCCGTCCAGTCCCATCTTCGCCATCAGCGCGTCCATCAGGAACGCCGCGCGCGACAGGTAGCCGCTGTCCTCCACCATCGCCATGAAAAGGAAGAACAGCACGATGATGGGTACGAAGGCGGCAACCGTGGTCACGCCGTTGTAGATGCCATCCAGCAACAGGCCGTTCAGCATGGCCGGCAATCCGGCGAAAGCGGGTTCCAGCGCGGATTCGCGCAACCAGCCGAGCGCCCCACCGACCCAGCCCTGCAACGGCTGGCCGAGCAGGAAGATGCCCTGGAACAGCAGGTACATGATGCCGAAGAAGATCGGTAGCCCCAGCCAGGGGTGCAGCATCACGCGGTCGAGCTTGTCGGTAAGGATCTCGGGCAGCTGTGCCGGCACCTGCACAGCATGCTTCATCACGCGCGCCATCTCGGTTTCGATGTGTTCGTCCTGCTCCAGTTGGCTGCGCAGCTGTTCCGCCATGCCGGGCGTGGGGTAGCGCAAGGCCTTGGCGATGGCCTGCAGCGCTTCCTGATAGCCCGTGCCGTACTTGCCGCTGAGCAGGAAGATCGGCATGTCGAGCAGTTCGGTCATTTTCTTGCTGTCGATGGTGATGCCGTACTTCCTGGCTTCATCGGACATGTTGAGCAGCACCACGACGTTCATGTTGAGCTGCTTGAGTTGCAGCAGCAGGCTCATCTGGCGTTCGATCTGTGTGGCGTTGAGGATGACCAGCGCCAGGTCGGGCACGTTGTCGTGCAGGAAGTGGCGCACCACCTGCTCGTCGTCGGAGAAACCGTGCAGGTCGTAGATGCCCGGCAGGTCGATGATCTCCACCATGTCGGAGCCCAGCAGGATCTTGCCGCTGAGCAGCTCCACCGTGATGCCCGGCCAGTTGCCGACGCGCGCCGCGCCGCCGGTCATGCGGTTGAACAAGGTGGACTTGCCGGTGTTGGGCATGCCCAGGAGCGCGATGCGTTTCATGCGCAACCCGCTCCCATGCATACCTTGATCCTGGCCGCCTCGTTGCGACGCAGCAGGATATCGGTGGTGCCGATGCGCACCTGCAGCGGGCCGGAGAAACTCGCCTTGCGGATCAGTTCGATCTGCTTGCCGCTGCGGAAACCCAGCGCCAGCAGGCGCTGATGCAGCGCTTCTTCGGCGTGGATGGCGACGATGGTGGCGGTATCGCCGGGATGCAGATTAGCCAGGGTGATAGAGGACATGGTCGAATGGATTCCAGTTGCCTGCATTATTTCACAGCGCTGCCGCTCCTGTCGCGTAAGCGGAGACGAATAGGTTAGAATATGATCTTTATTCTTGTGGCAGCGAATACGGACATGATCAAGGGAAGTATCGTAGCGATCGTTACGCCGATGCACGAGGACGGCAGCCTGGATATGGCGGCGTTCCGCGCGTTGATCGATTTTCACATCGCGGAAGGCACCGATGCCATCGTGGTGGTCGGCACCACTGGCGAATCCCCCACTGTCAATGTGGAAGAGCACGAATTGCTGATCGCCGAGGCGGTGAAGCATGCCGCCAAGCGTATCCCGATCATCGCCGGCACCGGCGCGAACTCGACCAGGGAAGCGATCGAGCTGGCCACGTTCGCGAAAAAGGCCGGGGCGGATGCCTCGCTGACCGTCGTGCCGTACTACAACAAGCCGACGCAGGAAGGCTTGTACCTGCACTTCAAGGCCATCGCCGAGGCGGTGGACATGCCGCACATCCTGTACAACGTGCCGGGCCGCACCGGTGCGGATATGAGCAACGATACCGTGCTGCGCCTGGCGCAGATCAGGAACATCGTCGGCATCAAGGACGCGACCGGCGGCATCGAGCGGGGCAGCGACCTGCTGCAGCGTGCCCCGAAGGAATTCGCCATCTACAGCGGCGACGACGCCAGCACGCTGGCGCTGATGCTGCTCGGCGCGCACGGCACCATCTCGGTGACCGCCAACGTTGCGCCGCGGTTGATGCACGAGATGTGCATGGCGGCATTGGGCGGCGAAGTGGTCAAGGCACGCGAGATCAATTTCCGCCTGCTCGGCCTGCATCGCAACCTGTTCGTCGAAGCCAATCCGATCCCGGTGAAATGGGCGGTGGCGCGCATGGGCAGGATGAAGAACAACATACGTCTGCCGTTGACGCCGCTGTCCGCGGGCGCCCAGCCTGCGGTGGAGGCGGCCATGCGTCAGGCAGGGGTCATTTGATGGGAGCAGTCATGCAGGCAAGGAATATCGTATCGGGATTGGTCGCCATTTCTCTGTTGGCGGGATGCAGCATCTTTGAACGCAAGCAGGTGGACTACAAGGCAGGCGCGATCCGCACGGAAGCGCTGGAAGTGCCGCCCGATCTGACGGTGCCCGAGTCGGAGCAGCGCTACACCATTCCCGGCACGGATGGCGAGAAGGTTGCCAGCTACTCGGAATACACCAGAAAGACGATGGAGCAGCCGTGTGTGGCGCCGGCGAGCGCGCCGGTTGCCGCCGCTCCAGCGTCGGCAACCGTGGCCAGTCTGCAGGAGCGCGACGGGACCAAGCTCATCGTGCTGGTCGAGCCGTTCGACCGCAGCTGGCGCAAGGTCGGCCTGGCTTTGGAGCGCGCGCGCATCGTGGCGACCGATATCGACAGGAGCAAGGGCGTGTATTTCATCGCTGCCGCAGCGGACAAGGACAAGCAGAAGCTGCCTGACCAGCAGGTCGTGGTGCGCGAGATCGCCGGTGGCTCCGAGGTGAGCGTCGTGAATGCGGACGGCAAGAGCGACGCCGAGACCGTGCGCATCGTCGAGACCCTGTACCAGAATCTGGAAAAGTAATCGCAGTGATGCGTTTTGCCCTGCTCGGCAGCGGCAGCGAGGGCAACGCGCTCGTCGTGCAGGCCAGCGGAACCAGCGTCCTGCTCGACTGCGGATTCTCGCTGAGCGAAACGGTGGCCCGGCTGGCGCGCCTGGGGTTGGATCCGCAGGCGCTGAACGGCATCGTCGTGACGCACGAGCATGGCGACCACATCTCCGGCGTGGCAAGACTGGCGCGCAAATTCTCCATTCCCGTCTGGCTCACGCACGGCACCTTGCGCACGCAAGCTGCGGCGTTCGCCACACTTCCCATTACCGAGATCAATACCCATGATGCGTTCGCCGTCGGCGAGGTGGAGGTGCAGCCGTTCCCGGTGCCGCACGACGCGGGCGAGCCGGTGCAGTTTGTGTTCGGTGACGGCGCGAAACGGCTGGGCGTGCTGACCGATGCCGGGCATGCCTCGCCGCATATCGAGGCGACCCTGAACGGGTGCGATGCGCTGGTGCTGGAATGCAACCACGATACCGGCATGCTGGCCGACGGCGACTACCCCTATCGCCTGAAACAGCGCGTTGGCGGGCGTTTCGGGCACCTCAACAATGACGATGCGGCGGCTCTGCTGGGGCGGCTGGATAACGGCCGCCTGCAGCATATCGTCGCCGCGCATCTGAGCAGCAAGAACAACAGGCCGGAACTGGCAATCCAGGCGCTGAGCGGCGCGCTGGGCTGTGCCTCGTCCTGGGTCGCGGTCGCCACCCAGGACGAGGGACTGGATTGGCGCGAGATCGCGTGAGACGAATTGCGCAGGCAATAAAAAAGCCGACTTGCGTCGGCTTTTTTAACGTGCGTGCCAGCTTACTTTGCGGCTTCAGCAGCAACCGGGGCGGAAGCGGCTTCAGCAGCGACAGGAGCGGAAGCGGCAGCAACTTCAGCAGCCGGAGCGGCAGCGGAAGCAGCGGCGGTTTCGGCAGCCTTTTCACCACAAGCAGACAGGGACAGGGCCAACAGGGCAGCGATCAGAGCAGAGCTTTTCATTTTGTACATTTCCTAAAGATAACGGTATCGAATCAAGTGAAGGTTCATTGAAGCCTAACCTTTGCAGCAACCTTCCCACTGCAAAAGGCGCGGCATTCTAGCAATTCCGCCGGGAAATGTCAGAGGAATTTGCTGCGAAAACAGGGACTACAGACCGAGCCGGGTTGCGGAGGCGCCGGAATGCGACGCGGCCCACATCTCGTGGAAGCGCGAATTGAGCAGGCGCGCGCCTTCCGGGTCGTTTTTGGCCAACAGGCCGCGCGTGTCGTCGAAGTGATAGCGGCGCACGTAATGTGCGTCATCGGCGACGGCAAACGGCTCCGTCACGTTCAGCAAGTGCGGCGGCGTCTGATAGATGAACATGCTGTGACCGAATTCGCGCAGCAGCATCATCATGCGCGGACAATAGCGGATCAGATGCTGTGTGTCGTGTGCCAGCAGGTTCAGGCGGCTATTTGAACTGGCGAGCAGGAAATGGCGCAGCGTGTCGTAGCGCGCCTCGGAATTGAAGCCGATATCCTCGTAATTCTTCTCGAAGATGTTCAAGGTGCGCTGTGCCGAGGCGCATACCGTGTCCAGCGCGCCGATATAGTCGGCCACGCCGTTCAGGGGGGTATGTTGCAGGGGCTGCTCGTCCATCAGCGCTTCCCGCTGCCCTTGGCCGGCACAAGGTAGCCGTCCAGGTACCACTGATAGAGCAGGGCGACAGACTCGCGCGGCAACTTTTCCGTCGCAGCCAGCACGCGGGTATCGGCCAGTTCGCGCAGGGCGCGATAGGCTGCCTTGCCCACGGGATGCGCGTCGCCGTTGACGAATACCGTGCCGTCTTTGCACAGCATCTGCGTCTTCAGGTCGAGCGCCAGGCCGCGCGTCTGCCATGCCTGGGCAAAGCGCTCTTCGGATAGAGGTCTGGCGGGGGCGTCGAAGAAGATGTGCGGTTTGGGTTCGGAGAGATAGCAGCCGAGGAAGTTGGCGATATCCTCGTCGTCCCAGCGCACCTTGCGGATGGCCTGCGCGACTTGCTGCAGCATGTCCGCGCTGATCTCGGACGGATGTTTCTGCGTCTTGAGGTCGGGGTCGGCATAAGTGCCGTCGATCTCGATGCGGTCCTGCAGATAGACGAGGAACTGCTCCGCCAGTTCCTGGTACCACGGCGTGCGGAAGCCGATGGAATAGGTCATGCAATCGTCTTCGGCGATGCCGTTGTGCCCGCACTGCGGCGGCAAATAGAGCATGTCGCCCGGCGCCAGCACCCACTCCTGTTCCACGTTGAAGCGCTGCAGGATGCGCAGCGGGGCGTCGGGGATCAATTCGTGGTCATCCTGGGTGGAGATCTGCCAGCGGCGATGGCCGTGCCCTTGCAGCAGAAACACGTCGTAAGCATCGAAATGCGGACCGACGCCGCCGCCCTTGGGGGCATAGCTGACCATCAGGTCGTCGAGCCGCGCATGCGGGATGAAGTTGAACTGCTTGACCAGTTCGGCGGCCTTCGGCAGGAAATGGTTGACGCCCTGTACCAGCACCGACCACTTGCCCTTCTTCGAAAGCCCCTCGAAATCCCGCGGCTCGAACGGCTCATTTCGCAGAGCCCAGTTGTTGCGCTGGTGTGTCACCAGGCGCGCCTGCACGTCATCCTGACAGGCCAAGGCCATCAGTTGCTGCGGGTCGAGCAGGCCCTTGAAGCCGGGCACGGCCTGGCGGATCAGCAGCGGCTTCTTCTGCCAGTAATCGCGCAAAAATTCGCTGACGGTCAAGCCGCCGAGCAGGGGCAGTTTTTTGTTCATGTTTTAATTATAGTCCCAGCAAAATCATTTTGGACAAAATGAAACTCGGTTAGAATGGCTCGGCAGGAGGGCGCCATGTCATTACACGTTGTGCACTTGAAAGCTGGTACCGATGCGCCGCAGTTCGAGCTGGCCGATGCAGACATGCATATGTTCAGTTTGAGCGCACAACACGGCAAGAACATCGTGCTGTATTTCTATCCCAAGGACGACACGCCGGGGTGCACGATGGAGGCGAACGAATTCAGCGATCACGAAGCAGAGTTCGCCCGGCACGACACCATCGTGGTCGGCATCAGCCGTGATGACTGCATCAGCCATGCCACCTTCCGCGACAAATATGGTCTGTCGGTGCAGCTGCTGTCGGACACCGATGGACGTATCTGCAAGAAATACGGCGTGCTGTATGAGAAGGAAGCGGACGGGCAGAAACGGCTCGCCATTCAGCGCTCCACTTTCGTCATCGACAAACAGGGCAAGCTGCGCCATGTCTTGTACGGCGTTCACGCGCACGGGCATGCCCAGGAAATTATTAAACTGATAAAGGAAATGAAATGAAGATTGAAAAGAACGCCGTGGTCTCGCTGACCTATGAACTGACCGACGCCAGCGGCGCGCTGCTGGAGAAGAACAGCGAACCCATCAGCTACCTGCACGGTGGCTACGACGGCATCTTCCCGATCGTTGAAGAGGCGTTGCACGGCAAAGCGGTGGGCGACAAGTTCTCCGTCAGCATGGAACCGGACGATGCCTTCGGCGAATACGAGCACGACCTCGTGCGCGCCGAGCCGCGCAACATGTTCCCCAAGGACGTTGCGGTAGGCATGCAGTTCGAGGGCGGTGCGGAAGGCGATGACGACGAAGACTACATGCTCTACACCGTCACCGAAGTCACCGACGACGAGGTTACCGTGGACGGCAACCATCCGCTCGCGGGTAAGACGCTCAATTTCTCCGGCACCATCACCGGCGTGCGCCCTGCCACGCAGGAAGAACTGGCGCACGGGCACGTGCATGGCGACGGTGGGCATCACCACTGAGCCGCATGGTCATGAACAAAAAAGCCCGCGTACGCGGGCTTTTTTGTTGGCTGAAACGATGGTTTAGTCCTTGTCTTCCTGCGCGGCGAGTATGTGGCACAGATGCTCGTCGTTCGGATCAAGCGTGCAGCGCGCCACGTTCTCGAACAGGGCCTGGATCTCGGCCAGGGTGAAATGCACCAGCAGGCGGTTCGCGACGTCGGTCTGCAACGGCAACATGCGCGACTCTCCGTTAGGCAGGTTGAAGCGGAATCCGGCCAGGCGCTTCAGCTCGCCATCGGACTTGCTCAAGCTGGCCTGCTCGTCTTCCAGCGCCTCGTAATATTCTTCCAGCTTATCCGATAGCTCGTCAGGGATATCCTCGGA
>JBQGEN010000362.1:0-10248 GCA_052039615.1 Sideroxyarcus sp.
TTCAATGACGTGACTATCGGGGTGATTTCGGGCGCGGAGTTTAATGTAGCGCTTCTTAAGGTATGGCTGGGCAAAAAGCCGGTACAGGAAGATTTGAAGAAGGGGTTGCTTGGTGGTTGATTCGGACGTGCCTGAAGAGGCGAAAGAGCATTTCGATGTGGACTACGATTTCATCGCTCACCTGAACGGGGAGTGCAACGACTGGTCGGGGATGGATGGCGAGGCGCTGCAAGATGCGCTGCAGGCGCAGGGGGCGGAGTGGTACGCGCTGGTGAAGGAGCGCTGTCCGCATCTCTTCGCCGCCGCTCCGGTGTATATCAGCGAATTGCAGCTGCAGCAGATGCGCGCGGTGATCGCGGCGGTCGAGGAAGTGGTCGGTGCGCCGGAACCGCAGGCGGCACTAGGCGTGTTCTACGGCTACGACTTCCATCTCAACGAGCAGGGCACCCACCTGATCGAGGTCAATACCAATGCGGGCGGCGCATTCCTCGTGGCGGTGCTGGACGAGAGCCAGCGCGATGCAGGCTTGTATGGTTCGAATCCGCTCCATGCCGAGACGCCGTACCATCTGGAAAACAGCCTGCTCGACATGTTCCGCAACGAGTGGCGACTGGCTCATGGCGATGTGCCTCTCAGGACCGTTGCCATCGTGGACGAGCAGCCTGAGTCGCAATATCTCTACCCCGAATTCCAGTTGGCGCAGAAGCTGTTCGAGCGCGTCGGCATCGCCGCACACATCGCCGATCCTTCTGCGTTGCAGGCACGTGAGGATGGGCTGTATTGCAGCGGCCAGCGCATCGATCTGATCTATAACCGTTTGACCGACTTTGGCCTGCAGCGCTACCCGCACCTCCGTTCGGCCTGGGAAGGGCGGCAGGTGGTGGTGACGCCGAACCCGTCGCATCACCAGCGCTATGCCGATAAACACAAGTTGGCCCTGTTTTCCGATGCGAAGATGCTGCGCGCCGCCGGGGTGTCGCCAGCCGGCATCGATGCGCTGACGCGAGGTGTCCCGCAAACGAGGATGGTGCGCGCGGAGGATGCCGGACAATGGTGGGAGGAGCGCAAGCAATGGTTCTTCAAGCCGGCAAGCGGCTACGGCAGCAAGGGCGCCTATCGCGGCGACAAGGTGACCAAGCGCGTGTTCGAGGAGATCATGCAGTCGGACTACGTGGCGCAGCGCCTGGCGCTGCCGGGCGAGCGCAAGGTCTGTCCGGCAGGCGCCGAGCCGCAGTCGCTCAAGTACGACGTGCGCTGTTACGTGTACGACGGCCGCATCCAGCTCATCGCGGCGCGTCTCTACCAGGGCCAGACCACCAACTTCCGCACGCCGGGGGGCGGCTTCGCCTTGGTGCGGCTGGCAGGATAGCAGCTGAATTGTCTATATCTATCAGCGGACTATATAGGCCGATGTATAGTCAGAACGGCATATTGTGTGGCCTATGCGGCCAGTGCAGAATCCCCTCACCGTCACCAATGGCTTCCGGCCAAACTCCCCGGGTGACCAATGCAAGGAGGGAATCAACATGCTCGCTCGATATCACAGAGTTTCGTACCAGCAGGCGGCAGCTCACCCGTTCGATGGCATCAAGGCGATTCGTATCCATCTCGACCAGCGTTGCCGGCTGGCGGATTACGTGAATGGCAACACCAGGGAGGCACCCGCTGTGCCAACCACTTGTCATTCCGATTGCCTGGTGGGCAAGTGGCTCCACGGTGAGGGCGGGAACCGCTGCACGGATGTTGGCCTGCTCGACTCCTTGTGCAGGAGCTGCGAGGAATTTCACGAGGCCGTCGCCCAGGCAATGTTGCTGACCCGCATCGGCGATACTGCCTTGGCCAAAGCTGCCCTGCAGGCTGGGGAAAGGTACTCCGTTGCTTCGGAACAGTTTCAAAAGAACGTGCTGACATTGCACCAGCGTTATTCGGGCATGGCGAGATACAGGTAGCAGGCTCCCGCAATTCCTGATTGACCGGGCGCACAGCTTCGCCGCGCCATGCCCGCAAGCCGGCGCCATGACCACTGGCGTTCCCTGCCGAACTGAATTCCGAAAGTACTAGATAACTATCTAGATACCGCGGTCTATTGCGGTGTGGAAAATGCCGCCGCAGAATTGCCTCCCGGCCCAGGCAGCATCCAGCGGCCGTACAGGGAGAAGGCGATGACCACTTCGATTCCCGGCCGACACACGTTCTGGCCTGACCTGAGCGATGATGTCTTCCACATGGACAAGAGCAACCTGCGCGTGCGCGCCGAGCAGTTGCGCACGCGGCTCAAGGTGTATCCCGCGCTCGCCATGAGCCAGGTCGCCCTTGAGTTCCTGTTTGTCTGGCTGTTTTGGGAGCAGGCGCCGCACGCGTCCCTGCTGACCTGGCTTGCCGCCTGCCTCGCCCTGCATGCAGTCGAGCTGGGCGAGTGGGCGCTGCATCGGCGCGATCTGAACACGCTGCAGGAGTGCCGGGACTGGCACAGATATTTCACCTTCTTCGCGCTGGCCACCGGCGCCCTGTGGGGGGCGGCAGCCGTGGTCTTTCTCCCGGACGATCTCACCTATCAGAGCCTGCTGATCTGCGTGCTGCTCGGGCTCGTCGCCGGGGCCGTCACCATCAACCCGGTACATCCGCCGGCGCTGTACGTCTATCTGGCGGCCATCATGATCCCTCTGGTCATGCGGGTGGCGTTCGAGAACGATACGTTGCACTGGATACTGGCGCTGATGCTGTGCGTGTTCGCGCTGGTCATCGTGCTCGTCGGGCGCGGCTTGAACAGGACCTTCGTGCTTTCGCTGCGGCAGGGCTTTGAGAATGTTTCCCTGCTGCAGCAGTTGCAGGCGCAAAAGTCGGAGACCGAGGCGGCGCGCAACCAGCTGGAGCGCGCCAACCTCATCCTGCGCAGCAAGGAGCACAAGCTGGAGCAGATGGTGCTGGAGCGCACTTCGCAACTCCATCAGCGGACCGCCGAGATCGTGGCGATCAAGGATACGACCATCCTGGCCTTGTCTTCGCTGGCCGAGACGCGCGACAACGAGACCGGCAACCACATCCGCCGCACGCAGCACTACGTGCGGGCGCTGGCCATCCGCCTGCGCGATCATCCGCGCTTCAGCGGATTCATGACGGTGGAGAACATCGAGATGCTGTTCAAGATCGCGCCGCTGCACGATATCGGCAAGGTGGGCATCCCGGACCGCATCCTGCACAAGCCGGGGAAGCTGACCGCGGAAGAGTTCGAGATCATGAAGACGCACACGTTGCTCGGGGGCAACGCGATCTCGGGTGCCCAGAACATGTCGAACGTTCGCAACAGCACGTTCCTGAAGGCGGCGCGCCAGATTGCGATCGGCCACCACGAGAAGTGGGACGGCAGCGGCTATCCGTTCGCCCTGCGTGAAAACGACATCCCCATCCCCGCACGCCTGATGGCGCTGGCGGATGTCTACGATGCCATGTCGAGCCGGCGTGTCTACAAAGCCGCGCTGCCGCACGACGAGGTGGCGGAGTTCATCATCGCCGGCAAGGAGAAGCACTTCGATCCGGACATCGTCGAGGCGTTCGTGGCGGTCATGCAGGATTTCAAGGATATCGCCAGGCAGTTCAGCGATGACGAGAATTGCGTGCCGCTGAACGAGGAGTGGCGGCGCAGGTACGTGTCGCCGGAACGGCAGGCGACCTGATACCTCAGGCGCCGATCACCAGCGGGATGCGGCGGCTGCCGAACTGGCCCGTGTATTTGCCGAAGTGGCCGGCCAGCCGGCTTCCGCAGTGCGGACATTTCCCGTCCTCGGTGACTGCGTAGTCGCGGATGCGATACCAGTCGCGCACGATGAGCGGCTGGTGGCATTTCGCGCAATGCGTGGTGCCGCCGGAAAGGTCGTGCACGTTGCCGGTGTAGACATGCAGCAGGCCGGCAGCCTGGGCGATCCGGCGCGCTTCGGTAAGCGTGGCCGCGGGCGTCGCGGGGATGCCGGTCATCTTGTAGTCCGGGTGGAAGGCGGTGAAGTGCAACGGCACCTCGGTGCCCAGTTCCTTCGCGATCCATTCGCTCATCTTTCCGATCTCGTGCGCCGAGTCGTTGTAGCCGGGGATCAGCAACGTGGTCAACTCTACCCACACCTGCGTCTCCCGGCACAGGTACTGCAGCGTCTCCAGCACCGGCTGCAGGTGCGCGCCGGTCAGCTTGAAATAGAACTCGTCGGTGAATGCCTTCAGGTCCACATTGGCCGCGTCCATCCTGGCGAAGAACTCGCGCCGCGGCTGGTCGTGGATGTAGCCGGCGGTCACAGCCACGGTCCTGATGTCGTGCTCATGGCAGGCATCGGCTACGTCCATCGCATATTCGGCGAAGATCACCGGGTCGTTGTAGGTGAAGGCCACGCTTCTGCACTCCAGCTCGGCAGCTGTACGCGCGATGGCTTCCGGCGTGGCTTGGTCGGCCAGCTTGTCGAAGGTGCGTGCCTTGGAGATATCCCAGTTCTGGCAGAACTTGCAGGCGAGGTTGCAGCCGGCGGTGCCAAACGACAGGATGCTGCTGCCGGGAAAGAAATGGTTGAGCGGCTTCTTCTCGATTGGATCGACACAGAAGCCGGAACTGCGCCCGTAGGTGGTCAGCACCATTGTGTCGCCGACGCGGCCGCGCACGAAGCAGGCGCCGCGCTGTCCCTCGTTCAGTCTGCAGTCGCGCGGGCACAGGTCGCACTGGATGCGCCCGTCCTCCAGCAAGTGCCAATACCTGGCCGGATAGCGTTCGTCGTTGCTGATCGGTTCATCCATGCTTTTCGACTTCCCTCGATTTTTGCACGGTAAAACGCGCGAGTTTGATGTCGGTCGACCAGAAATCCTCGGCCAGTCCCGCCTGGGTCTTGAGGCGCGCGAGAAAATCCTGCGCATGCGGGAAGTCTGCCCACGCATGCGGCAGGAAAGTGGCGCGGTGCGCGCCGTATTCGAAGGTCACTCCGTCGGTCCCCGGATGCAGCTGTGCCAAGGCATCCTGCTCGCTGCTGAAATGGACAGATTCCGGCTTGGCGAGTAGGGCCACCTCGATGCTCACGTCGGCGAATTCGTCTTTCGTGAGCGGCGCGCAGCGCGGGTCATGGAAGGCGGCGGCAACGGCATTGCTGCGCACATCCTCGACGAGCGGGCGATGCGCCTCCAGCGTGCCGATGCAGCCGTGCTGGCGCCCGTGCAGGCTCAGCGTAACGAAGGTCGCGCCGGGTTCTTCCAGCCAATCGCTGCGCGGCAGGTCGTGCGATACGAAACCGAGTTCCTTGGCGATGGCGGCACGCGCCAGGTGCAGCAGCGTCTGTCCTTTCCTGGTGTCGGTCATGATATTTCTCCCCGGAAACGGCGACCCGAAGCCGGGCCTTGATCGGGCCGGATGATGCCCGGTACGGCCGAGCGGTTCGCCCATTAGTGTTCCTGTTCGCGCCACTTGGTGACGGTGTAGCGCGACAGCCTGATGCCCTCCGCCCAGAAGTCGGCGGGCAACCCCGCCTTGCGCTTGAGCTGCGCCATGAACTGGTGCGGTTGGGGCAGTTGTTCCCAAACTTGCGGCAAGAACGTGCTGCGATGGCGGCCGTACTCGAACACGATGCCGTCCACGCTGGGGCGCAGTTGCGCCAAGGCATCGGCCTCGTGACGGGTTTCCAGCGCCCGCGTCGGCGATAGCAGCGAAACCTCGACGGCCGTGATGTCGAACTCGTCCGCCGTCAGCGGCGAGAAGCGCGGATCGTGCAGGGCGGCGGACACGGCATTGTTCTTGAGGTCGGCGAGCAGGGGGCGATGTGCCTGCAACGTGCCGATGCAGCCGCGCAGTTCGCCATCCTGGGTGAGCGTGACGAAGCATGCGCCATACTCTGCCAGCCACGGTGCGCTCTCGTCCGCCGCGTGTGGCAGGTCCAACGCGCGCGCGATCGAGGCGCGCGCGATCGCCAGCAGTATCTTTCCTCGCTCTTCAATCGACATGTCCGGAATCCTCTCAATGTTCGGCAGCCGGGGTAAAAGCGAATGCCGCATACCCCACTACACCGTCATGAGACCCCGCAGTGTCCCCAGAGTTTCGAAGGTCAAGCAAATGCGGCTGCAGATTGTGCTTGTGCGCCGCAAGGATCAGCCCGCCGATCGGCGTGCCGCCGCAGGCCTGTTCATGCGATATGAGCTGGTTCAGCTGGAGGATGTCGTCCGCAGTCTGCCTGTCGACGGCTTGCGCGGTCGCGTAAGGCAGATAATGCGACAGATCGGAACTGACGACGATCAGCGTCTCGTCGCCCCCCCAGACCGCCTCCAGCGCCTCGGCGACCTCTTCCGCCGTGGCCGTGCCCACTGCCAGCGGCAACAGCGTGAAATCGGGGAGCACGCTTTGCAGGAAGGGCAGCTGTACCTCGAGCGAATGCTCCAATGCATGCGCCGCGCCGCTGACGACGACCTGCGGCAGACGGGCGATGGCGCCCATCGCCGTGCGGTCCAGCATCACCCGGCCCAGCGGGGTGTCGAACGCATCCGCATCCGGCAAGGCCAGTCCGCGTACCGCCACCCGATGGGTGGGGCCGAGCAGCACCACGCGGCGGATGCGCGGCGCGATGTCCTTCAGCGCGGCATAGGCGCTGGCGGCGACCGCGCCGGAATAGACATAGCCCGCATGCGGGGCGATCAGCGCCTTGGGCTGCAGGCCGGGTTGGCGGGCGGCCCCGAGGAGATCCTGCACCTCGCGTGCAAGCTGCCGCGCATCGGCAGGGTAGAACATTCCGGCAACGGCGGGGGGGCGGACGGCGGACATGGCAATCTTCCTCTGACTAATCCTTTATATGAGGGCGCATGCGGCAGAATCAAGCTGGCTTTCAGCGCCAGTTTGGGCGCGTCAGGCGCCATATTCAACCCTGATCCCTGTGCATATATGGCGTGGAGGCCTTGGGGGTGGAGATGGGAGGAGATTCAAGAGCGGGACGCCGGTTCCCGTCCGGTCGGCCGGCGCCTACGGCTTCAGCAAGTGCTGCACATGCGCGCGTTCGTCGAGCAGTTCGCGGTAGCTTTCCATCATGTGCCTGCGCCCCAGCTCGCTGACCGGCAGATCCTTCACGATGTGGTAGTTGCCGTTGCGGCAGGTGACCGGAAAACCGTAGATGACGCCTTCCGGGATGCCGTAGCTGCCGTCCGACGGGACGCTCATGGTGACCCAGTCGTTGTGGTGCGAGTGCAGCAGCCAGTCGTGGACATGGGCGATGGCGGCGTTGGCGGCGCTGGCCGCGCTGGACAGGCCGCGCGCTTCGATCACCGCGGTGCCGCGCTTTTGCACGGTGGGGATGAATTCGGCTTCCACCCAGTCTTCCCAGCCGTTCTGGCGCAGCACCTCCAGTACTTTGCGCCCGCGGATCTCGGCATGGTCGAGGTCGGGGTACTGCGTGCCGGAGTGGTTGCCCCACACCACCATTTTGGCGATGTCGCGCACCGGCTGGAACAGCTTGAGGGCGACCTGCGCGATGGCGCGGTTGTGGTCCAGCCGCATCATGGCGCTGAAGTTGCGCGGGTCGAGGTCGGGCGCATTGCTCATGGCGATGAGCGCGTTGGTGTTGGCCGGGTTGCCGACCACCAGCACCTTGACGTGCCGCGCGGCGACCTCGTTGAGGACGCGGCCCTGCTCGGAGAAGATCGCGCCGTTGGCTTCCAGCAGGTCCTTGCGCTCCATGCCCTTGCTGCGCGGACGCGCGCCGACCAGCAGCACGACTTCGGCGTCGCGAAAGGCGACGCGCGGATCGTCGCTGATGATGACTTGCTGCAGGTTGGGGAAGGCGCAGTCTTCCAGCTCCATCGCCACGCCGCGCAACACCTGCTGTGCCTGCGGCACATCCAGCAGTTGCAGGATGACAGGCTGCTCGCGACCCAGCATGTCGCCGTTGGCGATGCGGAACAACAGGCTGTAGCCGATCTGTCCGGCAGCACCGGTGATCGCGACGCGGATAGGGGCTTTCATGCTGTTCTCCTTGTGGTGTTATGCCTGCATTCTGCCAATGTTCGGGTGGCAGGTATAGACGCAAAGGGCTTCGTGTGTCCTGCTCCCGGTTTTCGCCTGGTCTTTCGACGCTCAATTCCCGATATGGCTGTGGATGTCTTCGATGATGATGGCCGAGTTGAACTGATAGAAGCCCAGTATGCCTTTATGCAGCTGTACCGGATAAGTATCGTGACTGCCGAAACTGTCCCAGAACTCGTTCCTCGCAAAGTATTCGATGCTGGGCGTACCCGGTATGACGGGGTACAACACGACGCCATCGTAGTTTTGCGCCACCTGATAGTCGTAAGTGGCGCTGTCCATGGTGTCGGTGAGTGCATTGATGCGCAGGGCGCCGGGGATCATCGCGCCGGCAAAGACCATGCCGATCAGGATCGCCAGTCCGGCCTTTTCGGCGTGGGCGAGGGTGCTCTTGTATAGCCACAAGCCGGAGAGGACTGCAGCACCAATGCCGGCCATGATATAGATGTGCGCAAAGGCTATCGGTTCGTCGATATACGAGTCGGGCCCGGCGATGGCGTCGATGAACGCATAGAGCATCAGAGCGATGATGATGGCGATCGCGATCTGGCCGTGCGGGTTCTTCTCCAGGCTGGTAAAGGCTGCAGGTTTGTTCAGATCAGAATCGATCCGGATGTGAGGCGCATGGACCGATAAATATCGCATGACGTCGGTCGACAGGAGGGTCTTTTCGACGTTTTCGGGTGTCGCAGTTGGCAGGCGGAGGGACAGTCTGAATCGCGAGGGTGGGCGCGAATGAATTGTAGGGTCGACCCAGAGTGCGGGATAGATATTGCGTTTCTCTGTCGCGGTGGTGAGGGTCAGCAGCACGAAGTCGGCATTGACCAGGCGGCCGTTCGGTGTGCCCAGTTCGGCAGTCCTTATCTGTTGCCAGGCAAGAGACCAGTCCGGGTTGAATCGCTTCAGGATGGGCGGTAGCGGCGATATGTATCGGACACCTTCCGGCGTGAGAACGAGGCGCTCCGTCCTGCGTGCCCTTCCCATGTAAGTGAATTGTGCGATGAAGAATACGACCATCGCGAGACTGCCCAGCACGTTGCCCCTGACGCGCGACCAGTCCATGGAACCCAATTTCTCCCAAAGTCTGATCAGCAGTTCGAGCCATGTTGCATCGGGGAAGACCATGGTGCGGGCCAGGATGATCGCTATCGCGACGGGCAGCACGGTGATGGCGAACAGCGCACCGCCATACAGCAGCGGGGAGGATGCCTGGGGGAGCCAGCGTTTGTCGCAAAGCACCGAAGTCGTCCTGTTTATTTCCAAGAGGGTCTCCCAGTGTGATGTTCGGAGTCACGGGCATCATAGTCCTTTTGCTTTTCACTCGCCAAGCGCGGGTGTAGCATTGCGCCATTGATTTTTGCTGCGGAAAAAACAGAATGAACAAAGAACGTCCCAAGCATCTCGATCTGCGCAAAATCAAACTGCCCCTTTCCGGATACGTCTCCATCCTGCACCGCATCAGCGGTGCGTTGTTGTTTTTGGCGTTGCCGCTGCTGCTGTTCCTGTTCGACGAGAGTCTGCGCTCCATCGAGACTTACACCAGCCTGGCGCAGCACCTGGCGCATCCCCTGCTGAAACTGGCGCTGCTGGGTCTGCTGTGGGCGTTCCTGCATCACTTCTGCGCCGGGCTGCGCTATCTCGCCATCGATCTGCATCTGCTGCCGAACCTGGCGGCGGCGCGCGCCAGCAGCAAGTGGGTGCTGGGCGTCAGTCTGACCCTGACGTTGCTGCTGGGGGCGAAGCTGTGGTGAATCGCGTCGTGACCGGTGCGCACTACGGCCTGCGCGACTGGCTGGTGCAGCGCGTCACGGCTGCGGTGATGGCCGTCTATGCCCTGGCGGTCGCGGGCTACCTGCTGATGCAGCCGTCTTTCGGCTATGACATCTGGCTCGACCTGTTTTCCGGCAATGTCACGCGCACTTTCTCCCTGCTGTTCCTGTTGGCCCTGTTCTATCACGCCTGGATCGGCATGCGCGACATCGTGATGGACTACGTGAAGCCGGCGGGCGTCCGCCTGCTGCTGCATGTGCTGGTGATCCTGGCGCTGCTGCTGTATGTGATCTGGTCGGTGCAAATCCTGTGGGGAATATGATGGCGTTGGCAAAGCGGACATTCGATGTGGTGGTGGTGGGCGCGGGCGGCGCGGGCATGCGCGCCGCACTGACGCTTTCGGAAGCGGGCCTCAAGGTCGCCGTGCTGTCCAAGGTGTTCCCGACCCGCTCGCA
>JBQGEN010000363.1:0-5627 GCA_052039615.1 Sideroxyarcus sp.
AGTGAGGGATGAGGCTTTCGCGGCGGCAACGCGAAAGCCGAACAATCCCTCCCTCTCCGCCAGATGCACAACCGCCCCTTGTGGGCGGTTTTCATTTCTGCGGAAATTATCGAGTCGGCCACAGAAACTCAGGTGGTAAAATTCCCGCCTGAATTCTTTGCCACCGACCATGGTTCAACCTTCCTTCATCCACCTGCGGCTGCACAGCGAATACTCCATTGCCGATGGCATCGTGCGTATCGGCGAAGCGGTGGGAGCGGCGAAGGCGGACAGCATGCCGGCGTTGGCGCTTACCGACCTGTCCAACGTGTTCGGGCTGGTGAAGTTCTACAAGGAGACGCGCAGCGCTGGCATCAAGCCCATCGTCGGTTGCGATGTGTTCGTGACCAACGACGCCGTGCGCGATCAGCCGTACCGCCTGCTGCTGTTGTGCCAATCCCATGCCGGTTATCTGCGCCTGTGCGAGCTGCTGACCCAGGCCTATCTGGAGAACCAGTATCGCGGCCGTCCCGAGATACGCAGACAGTGGCTGCGCGCGGGGACCGATGGCCTGATCGCCTTGGCGGGGGCGCAGCTGGGCGAGGTCGGGGCGACGCTGCTGAACGGCAATGCGGCGAGCGCAAAAGCCGTCGCTCAGGAATATGCCGGGCTGTTCCCTGATCGCTTCTATCTGGAGGTGCAGCGTTACGGCGCGGCGCGCGAGGAAGCGCATCTGCGCGACACGGTGAGGCTGGCGGCGGAGCTGGCGCTGCCGGTGGTGGCCACCCATCCGGTGCAGTTCCTGAGCATCGACGATTTCAAGGCGCACGAGGCGCGCGTGTGCATCGCCGAAGGCTACGTGCTGAACGACAAGCGCCGCCAGCGTGCATTCACCGCGCAGCAATATTTCAAGACGCAGGCGGAGATGGCGGAACTGTTCGCCGACCTGCCGGAGGCGTTGCAGAACAGCGTGGAGATCGCCAAGCGCTGCAATCTGACGCTCAAACTCGGCAAGCCGCACTTGCCCGACTTCCCCACGCCCAACGGCGAATCGCTGGACGACTTCCTGCGCAGCGAATCGCAGCGCGGCCTGGAGCAGCGCATGCTGCATCTGTATCCGGATGAGACGCAGCGTGCGGCCAAGATGCCGGAGTACCAGGCGCGCCTGGATTTCGAGGTCAACACCATCATCAACATGAAGTTCCCCGGCTACTTCCTGATCGTGGCCGACTTCATCCGCTGGGCGAAATCCTTTCGCGACGAGAAATTCCCCAACGGCGTGCCGGTGGGGCCTGGGCGCGGCTCCGGCGCGGGTTCGCTGGTGGCGTATTCGCTCGGCATCACCGACCTCGATCCCTTGCGTTATGAATTGCTGTTCGAGCGCTTCCTCAACCCCGAGCGCGTGTCCATGCCCGACTTCGACGTGGACTTCTGCCAGGACGGGCGCGAGCGCGTGATCGAATACGTGCGCCACCATTACGGCCAGCAGAACGTGTCGCAGATCGCCACCTTCGGCACCATGGCCTCCAAGGGGGTAATCCGTGACGTCGGCCGCGTGCTGGATTTCCCCTATGGCCTGTGCGACCGACTCTCAAAACTGGTGCCGGTGGAAGGCGTGAAGCCGGTGTCGCTGGCGAAGGCGCGCGAGATGGAGCCGGAGTTCAACGCCGTCATCGCCAGCGAAGAGGGCGTGGAAGAGCTGATGGAGCTGGGCGAGCGTCTGGAGGATCTGACGCGCAACGTCGGCATGCACGCGGGCGGCGTGCTGATCGCGCCGGGCAAGCTCACCGACTTCTGCCCGCTGTATTGCGCCGAGGGCAGCGAGAGCACGGTGAGCCAGTACGACAAAGACGACGTGGAGGCGGTCGGCCTGGTGAAGTTCGACTTTCTGGGTTTGCGCACGCTGACCATCATCGACTGGGCGGTGCGCTACATCAAAGGTTCCGGTGTCGAAGGCTCGCAGGACTTCAATATCGACACCATTCCGCTCGACGACAAGGAGACCTACGACTGCATTTTCAAGACGGCGAACACCACCGCCGTGTTTCAGTTCGAGTCGCGCGGCATGAAGGACACGCTGATCAAGGCCAAGCCGGACTGTATCGATGATCTTATCGCCCTGAACGCGCTATACCGTCCCGGTCCGATGGATTTCATTCCCGACTACATCAATTGCAAGCATGGACGCCAGCAGGTGATCCTGCCGCATCCGCTGCTGGAAAAGGTGGTCGGCAGCACCTACGGCATCATGGTGTACCAGGAGCAGGTGATGCAGTCGGCGCAGGTGGTGGCGGGCTACAGCCTGGGGGGCGCGGACATGTTGCGCCGCGCGATGGGCAAGAAGAAGCCGGAGGAGATGGCTGAGCAGCGCGGCATCTTCGTGGCGGGTGCGGCCAAGAACAACATCGACGAAAAGAAGGCGAACGAGATCTTCGACACCATGGAGAAGTTCGCGGGGTACGGCTTCAACAAATCGCACGCCGCCGCCTACTCGCTCGTGGCGTACCAGACCGCGTATCTCAAATGCCACTACCCCGCCGCGTTCATGGCGTCGACCATGACCTCGGAAATGGTGAACACCGACAAGGTCAGTTTCTTCTACCAGGATACGGTGCAGCAGGGGCTGTCCATACTGGCGCCGGACATCAACTCATCGTGCTTCCGTTTCCAGCCGGTGGATGCAAAGACCATCGCCTACGGATTGGGCGCGGTAAAAGGCACGGGCGAGGCTGCCGTGGAGAACATCGTGCTGGCGCGCCGGGACGGGCCTTTCAAGGACCTGTTCGACTTTTGTCATCGCGTGGACAAGCGCGTCGTCAACCGCCGCGCCATCGAGGCGCTGATCAAGGCGGGTGCGTTCGACAGCATCAACGACCACCGCTACCAATTGCTCGCCTCGCTGGATGCGGCGCTTGGCAGCGCCGAGCAGAAGGCGCGCGCCGCCAACCAGAACAGCCTGTTCGGCGATGACGAGGCGCACGCCATGCCGGTGCACATGGCCGACGTGCCGCGCTGGAAGAAGCGTGAGCAGCTGCAGCAGGAAAAAACCGCGTTGGGCTTCTACCTGAGCGGGCACCCGTATCAGGAATACGCGGCGGAGCTGTCGAACTTCGTGAAGCAGAAGCTGGCCGATATCACGCCGGACATCGTCGCACCGCCCAGCGGCAATGGCGGCGGATACGGCGGCGGCCGCCGCAATAACGCGAAATCGTTGGTGCTGGCCGGCATGGTGAGCGGCGTGCGCATCCTGCAGACGCGGCGCGGCAAGATGGCCGTGGTGACGCTGGACGACGGCAGTGCCGCGCTGGAGGTGGTGGTGTTCAGCGAGCTGTTCGACAGCAACCGCACTTGGATACGCGACGACGAGTTGCTGGTGGTGAGCGGCAAGGCCGAGCTGGATGCTTATTCCGGCGGCATGCGCGTCACCGCGGACGAGCTTTACGATTTCGCGTCCGCGCGCGCGGCCTTTGCCAGGCGTCTGGATATTAGCTGCTCGATGGATCAGCCTGTGCGCGTGCCGCAGCTGGCGGAACTGCTCAAACCCTACCGCGGCGGCAAGTGTCCGGTGCAGATCGACTATCGTAACCTCATCGGCAGCGCGTCACTGCGCCTGGATGAGGCATGGCAAGTCACCCTGCCGGAAGAACTGCTGGAGAACCTGCGCACACTATGCGGTGCGCAGAACGTGCGGGTCGTGTACCAATGACCACAACGACCCTAATGTCATGCCGCCGGTCGATAGCGGCAGCCGCATGAGTGTAGTATGGGGCGTGGAAAAGCTGTAGCATGAGAATGCGGTTCGGCTTTCATGATATCTGGTGTTCAACCTAATTCTGGAGGTGGAAAAATGAAAAGAAGCATTGGAGTGGCTTTGATAGTCGCGTCGGTATGCGTCGCCCCTTCCGCGATGGCGCAGGAGGGTATGTGGGAGATATCCGTCGCGGGGAACATCGAGGATTCATCGAGCACCTATGATGCTGGTGGATTCAGTTCAACTTCGGATACAACAAGCACGTTCGTGAACGCCAATATAGGTAAATATTTTACCTCCAAGCTCGTTGGCCGGGTGAATCTGTCCCTGTTCGGAAGTGACTCGGGTGGGGCCAAATCAACGGGTACGGCAGCTGGTGTCGGTGTGAAGTACTACTTCGGCGAGGCGGCGAAATCACAGTGGGTGCCGTTCGTGGATGGCGGTGTGAACGTCGTCCAGGTGGAGAGCGGCGGCACGACTGTTTCTGGTGCTGGTCTTGCGGGCGGTGGCGGCGTTTCCTACTTTATTACAGAAGAGGTCTCAGGGGATATTTCGGGGCAGCTTTTTTATAACTACATGTCCGGTGGCGGGTTTGATGTGACTCAAGACGGCTTCCGTCTGCTGTTCGGTCTTACAGCCAGATACTAAGCCAGTCGATGACAGGCCGCATTTGCGGCCTGTTTTTTTATGAGCTCTTGTTTGAACGATCGAACATGAAACTACTGATCCGCGCATGTGTCCTCATGCTGTCTTTTTTTTCAGCCTTGCCGGTGGGGGCAGAGCAGGAGAAAGTCGCCGTCGTCGTTTACGGGCAGGACGCCGCCGCGAGACAATATCTGCGCGTCGCGCAGACGCGCATGGAACAGTTGCTGGGCGACAATGGCATGGTCGTGCTTGACCAGAAGAAGGCCGAGGAATTGAAGAAGTCCTGGGCCCGTCTCGGCGATCCCGGGGCTCTGATCACGGCGGAGGATTTCGTCGAGAATGCCGGGCGCTACAGGATCTCCGGCATATACCGCGTCTATCTGGGGGTCGGCAAGACCAGCGGGTTGTCCTCCGTCTTTACCGCGACCGCAGTCGCCGACATCCGCTTCATCGGCGAAGACGCCGCCATCAAATCGGCGGCCTCGGCCCCGATGGGCACCAAGGGCATGCCGCCGTCCGACGGCTTGACGGAATCGGCGGCGGTGAACAACGCGATCCAGCGCGCGGTCGATCTGGCGGTGGAGAAATACGGGCTGAAGGTCATGGATATCACCAATCCGCGGCTGGTCAGGTTCGCCCTGAAGGCCGTTGCGGAACCGGATGCTGACGCGATCGAAGTCACGCCCCCGCCGTTGCTGGCCGCGGACGACGACATGGTGAAATATGCGAACCTGAAGTCGGACGACTGGACCTTCGAGGAGCCCACCTGCGTGCGGAGTTCCGCCGACGGGCGCATGGGCGCCGTCGGCACCTATATCAAGAGCACGACATTCAGCTTTGGCCGGCCGACGCGTTCTTATGCCTCCGCCCTGCATATCGTGGATATCGAAGCCAAGAACGAAGTCGAGCGTTTCGATGTCTCGATCAAGGATACGCGCTACCAGAAAGGCGGGTCGAGGATCACCGACTGCCGGTTCCTGCAAACCTGGCGCTATGTCGCCGCGGTGTCGCAGAGCCACCTGATATTCGCCGACACCGAGCGTGGCGTGGAGCTCGGTCGCGTGTATTTCGAAGACCCGTTCGACAACCCGGCGCTGACGCACCTGCGCGCCGGCGGCAACGATTACCTGGCGGTAAGCGAGGGTGCGCGTCGCCAGCTGTACCAGATCGTGCGCGAGTAGGGGGGGGGCGCGTCCTTGGGGCGGATGGCATGGAATTCTATGGTCGGAAGTTGCATATGATGATTCGCGCT
>JBQGEN010000364.1:0-19864 GCA_052039615.1 Sideroxyarcus sp.
CATCCGGATGAGGGTTTCAAGACTGCAAGACAAACGCCCCCATGACGGGGGCGTTGGTCAGGTCAGTTCACTGCGCGGCAGATTACTTGTGCACGCCCAGCTTTTCACGCCAGCCCGGGAACAGCTTGTCGGAATCCTTGGGGAAGGATTCGAACGCACGGGCAAACTCCTTGTGTTCCTTGGCCCACTGGATCGGGTCGGCACCGGCCTTCCAGCACTCGTAGGCTTGACGCAGAGACTTCGCGCCGGCTGCCGGGCTGTCGATGTGGCCGTAGGAACCGCCGCCTGCGGTGTTGATCACGTTGCCGTGGCCCAGGTTCTGGAAGAAGCCTGGCAGGCGCAGCGCGTTCATGCCACCGGAAATGATCGGTGTCGTTGCCTTCACGCCGTACCACTTCTGGAAGTAGACCGGACCCTGGCACTCATCGCGCTCGATCATGTAAGCGATGTTCTTGTCGTCGCCTTCACCTTCCATCTTGCCGTAGCCCATGGTGCCGACGTGGATGCCGGAAGCACCCTGCAGACGGCTCATCTTGGCCAGCACGAACGCGGTGTAGCCGCGCTTGGCAGAAGGAGAAGTCACCATGCCGTGACCGGCGCGGTGGTAGTGCAGGAACTGGTTCGGGTACTGGCGACGAGCAGTGGTCACCATGCCGGGGCCGCCCACGAAGCCGTCCACCAGGAACGCCAGCTTGTTCGCGTCCGGGCCGAAGGTTTCCAGCGCGAAGTCGGCACGTGCCAGCATTTCGTAGTGGTCGTCCGCAGTGATGTTCAGCGAGAACAGCTTGGCGTCGCCGGTTTCGTCCATGGCGCGCTTCATCGCGTCGTACACCAGTGGCAGCACCTTCTTGAGCGGTGCGAAGGTCTGGTTGCCTTGCGGTTCATCGTTCTTGATGAAGTCGCCGCCCAGCCAGACCTGGTAGGCCGCCTTGGCGAACGGCTCGGGACGCAGGCCCAGCTTCGGCTTGATGATGGTACCGGAGATGTAGCCGCCGTCCTTGGTCGGGCGGCCGAGGATGCGCCACAGTTCTTCGATGTTGGTCGCCGGGCAGTCGAACTGGCGGATGACTTCTTCGGGAACGTAGAAGTCGATCATCTTGGCGTGCTCGATGTCGCCCATGCCCTGGTTGTTGCCGATGGCCAGCGTCAGGAAGGACACCATCATCATGCGGCCGTCGGTCACGTTGCGGTCGAACAGCTCCAGCGGATATGCGATGCGCATATCTTCCTTGGCTTCGTCGATGTAGTACACCAGCGCGTCCACGCCCTTGGTGAAGTCGTCGGTGGTGGAAACCTCGACGTTGGTGCCGGTGGAAGATTCGGCTGCGAAGTGTGCAGCGGCTTCCAGGTAACCCAGGCCGCCCTTGGGCTTCATCTTGTAAGCGACCAGAATGTGCTTGCCGCCCTTGATCAGGTCTGCTTCTTTCAGACTCAGATTGGAATAACGATTGGACTGATCCATGTTCTCTCCTTGGTTTGTTTATTAATCTGTATTGCGGGTTGGTTCGATTGCCACGGAGCGCACTATACGCCGCCCAACCATAAACAACAGTCAAATGTATTTATGCTTACCATAAGACCGGCTTATGGTATAAATGGTCCATGCTGCCCATCTCCATCCGCCAATTGCAGGTCTTCGAGAGCGTCGCCCGCCATCTGAGCCATTCGCGCGCGGCAGCCGAGCTGTTTCTGTCGCAACCGGCGGTATCCATGCAGATCAAGCAAGCGGAAGCCGCCGTCGGCATGCCGCTGTTCGAACAGGTCGGCAAGAAGCTCCATCTGACCGACGCCGGAACCGAGTTGCTGCGCTACGCCCGCTCGATGTTGCAGCTTATGCAGGAAATGGAATCGGTGTTCGACGAGATGAAGGGGCTGGAGCGCGGCCACCTCAACATCGCCGTGGTCAGCACCGCCAACTATTTCATGCCGCAACTGCTGGCCAAGTTCATCCAGGCGCACCCCAAGATCCAGGTCAGCCTGTCGGTGGCCAATCGCGACGCCGTCGTCAAGCAAGTCGCCGAGAATATTGCGGACCTCGCCATCATGGGCCAGCCCCCCGTAGGCACGGACATGCGCGCCGAGGCCTTCATGGAGAATCCGCTCGTAGTGATCGCTGCGCCCACGCACCCGCTGGCGCGCGCGCGCAGGATCCAGCCGAAGCAATTGGCGAGAGAGACCTTTCTGTTGCGCGAGCAGGGCTCCGGTACGCGCGGTGTAGTGGAGCGCTTCTTCGCGAGCCACAAACTTGCCTTGCCGACGCACATGGAGATGGACACCAACGAGGCCATCAAGCAGTCGGTGCAGGCGGGCATGGGCATCGGCATCATCTCACGTCACGGCATCGAGCTGGAGCTGGAGGCCAAGCGGCTGATAGTGCTCGACGTGGAAAAGTTCCCCATCGTGCGCCACTGGTTCATCGTGCAGCGCAAGGACAAACGCCCCTCTACTGCGGCGCAGGAGTTTGAGCGCTTCTTGTTGAAAGAATCGCAGAACACAACGCGCCAATAAAAAAAGCGACCCGAAGGTCGCCTTTTTTTATTGCCTGTTGCGATGCTTACTTCACGATCGCAGTCAGTTCGCCTTTGATGTAACGCATCGCCATGCTGTCCAGCGCGATCGGCTTGATCTTGCCGGCCTGGCCCGCGGAACCGAAAGCTTCGTAACGCGCCTTGCAGATCGCGCGCATCGCCTTGGTTGTTTCTGCCAGGAATTTGCGCGGGTCGAAGTCCTTGGGGTTCTGCGCCAAGTAGCGGCGGGTAGCGCCCGTGGAAGCCATGCGCAGGTCGGTGTCGATGTTCACCTTGCGCACGCCGTGCTTGATGCCTTCGACGATCTCTTCCACCGGCACGCCGTAGGTCTGGGGCATCGCACCGCCAAACTGGTTGATGATCTCCAGCCATTCCTGAGGCACGCTCGAAGAACCGTGCATCACCAAGTGGGTGTTGGGGATGCGGGCGTGGATCTCCTTGATGCGGCTGATCGCCAGCGTGTCGCCTGTGGGCGGCTTGGTGAACTTGTACGCACCGTGAGAAGTGCCGATCGCGATCGCCAGTGCGTCCACCTGGGTGGCCTTTACGAACTCGGCAGCTTCGTTCGGGTCGGTCAGCAGCTGGTCGTGGCTCAGCACGCCTTCGGCGCCGTGGCCGTCTTCCTTCTCGCCGTGGCCGGATTCCAGGGAACCCAGGCAGCCCAGTTCGCCTTCGACGGAAACGCCGACTGCGTGCGACATCTCAACGACGCTGCGAGTCACGTTGACGTTGTATTCGAAGCTGGAAGGAGTCTTGCCGTCGGTCATCAGCGAGCCATCCATCATCACGCTGGAGAAGCCGGACTTGATCGCGTTGATGCACACAGCCGGGGATGCGCCGTGGTCCTGGTGCATGACGACTGGGATGTGCGGATACATCTCGACTGCAGCCTCGATGAGGTGGCGCAGGAACGGCTCGCCGGCGTATTTGCGTGCGCCTGCGGAGCCTTGCATGATCACGGGGCTGTTGCATTCATCAGCCGCTTCCATGATCGCTTTCACCTGCTCCAGGTTGTTGACGTTGAACGCGGGCAGGCCGTAGCTGTTTTCTGCCGCGTGGTCGAGAAGTTGACGCAAGGATACGAGTGCCATTTATTCCTCCTGAAATTTAAACTGCCAAAACGTTTGTAACTGAACTTGCTTAACTCTTGCGGTGGTCGCCCACGCGCACGATCTTCATGGTGTTGGTGTGGCCGGCCTTGCCGATCGCCTCGCCAACAGTCATCACGATGAGGTCGCCGTCCTGCACCAGGCCCAAGCGATGCAACTCGTCTTCTGCCTGACGCAAGGTGACGGAGTGATCATGCGATTCGATTTTGAAGGCGATGGGGTGCACGCCGCTGAACAAGGTGACCTTGCTCAGGGTCGCTTCCATCGGCGTCATCGCGAAGATCGGCGTGTCGGAATTGATGCGCGACATCCACAAGGCGGTCGAGCCCGACTGCGTCAAGGCGACGATGGCTTTCACCTTGAAATGCGATGCGGCATACAGTGCCGACATGGCGATGGACTGGTCGACGCGCGTGAATTTGACGTGGTCCACGCGACGATCTGCCGCACTTTCTTCCGTTTCAACCTCGGCGTTGAGGCAGATGCGCGCCATCGCTTCGATCGTTTCCACCGGATAATCGCCGACGGCCGTCTCTGCCGACAGCATCACTGCGTCGGTTCCGTCCAGCACGGCGTTCGCCACGTCGGAGACTTCCGCTCTTGTCGGTATAGGCGCCGTGATCATGGATTCCATCATCTGCGTGGCAGTGATGGCCAACTTGTTCCTGGCGCGCGCCATCTTGATCATCTTCTTCTGCAGTCCGGGCACGGCGGCATCGCCGACTTCCACGGACAGGTCGCCGCGCGCCACCATGATGGCATCGGAAGCGTCGATGATCTCGCCCAGCACCGGGATGGCCTCGGCGCGCTCGATCTTGGCAACCAGCAGGCTCTTGCCGCCGGCGGCATGCATCAGCTCGCGCGCGAGCTTCATGTCATCTGCCGAACGCGGGAAAGACACGGCCAGGAAATCCGCCTTGATCAGCGCAGCGGTCTTGATGTCTTCCTTGTCCTTGTCGGTCAGCGCAGGGGCAGTGAGCCCGCCGCCCTTGCGGTTGATGCCCTTGTTGTTGGACAGCACGCCGCCGCGCACGACCACGCAATGCACTTCACGTCCCTTGACCGCGGTGACGTGGAATTCCAGCATGCCGTCGTTGAGCAGCAGGACGGTACCGACGTCGACATCATCCGGCAATTCCTTGTAGTCCAGTCCGACGCGCTCCTGGTTGCCCGGGCCATCCAGAGATGCATCCAAAATGAAGGCATCACCCTTGGCCAGCACGATCTTGTCGTTCTCGAATTTGCGTACGCGGATCTTCGGTCCCTGCAAATCAGCCAGGATACCGATGGTGCGACCAGCCGCTTGGGCTGCCGCACGCACCTTCTCGGCGCGGCCCATGTGATCCTGGGCCGTGCCATGCGAGAAGTTCATCCGTACCACGTCCACTCCCGCGCGGATCATCTGTTCCAGTACCTTCTGGTCGCTGGAAGCGGGCCCCAGTGTTGCAACTATTTTTGTTCTACGGAGCATGAATTGTCTATTTTCCTCAAAGTAAGGTGTGCCCACACACACCACCAGGTCAGGTGCGCCCCAGCGCACCCGGCCGGGATTTTATTTTGCAGCACGCTGCTCCAAGATCTCCACTGCGGGCAAAGTCTTGCCTTCGAGGAATTCCAGGAACGCACCGCCGGCGGTGGAGATGTAGGACACCTTGTCGTAGATGTCGTACTTCTGGATCGCGGCGATGGTGTCGCCGCCGCCGGCCAACGTGAATGCCTTGGTCTCGGCGATGGCCTTGGCGATGGTCTTGGTGCCCTCGCCGAACTGGTCGAATTCGAACACGCCGACTGGGCCGTTCCACACCACGGTGCCTGCCTTCATGATGATGTCGGCCAGTTCCTGCGCAGACTTGGGACCGATGTCGAAGATCATGTCATCGTCGGCCACCTCACCCACATTTTTCAGCACAGCCGGTTCGTTGGCGTCAAATTTCTTGCCGCACACCACATCCACCGCGATGGGAATGTTGGCACCGCGTTGTTTCATTTTTTCGATCAGCGCCTGTGCGGTCGGAACCAGGTCGTCTTCGCACAGCGACTTGCCGACATTGCCGCCGGTCGCCTTGATGAATGGGTTGGCGATGCCGCCGCCGACCACCAGTTGTTCGCACTTCTCGGACAACGACTCCAGCACGGTCAGCTTGGTGGAGACCTTGGAGCCGCCGACGATGGCGACCATCGGACGCGCCGGGCTGAGCAGTGCTTTGGTCAGGGCTTCCAGTTCTTCGGTGAGCAGAATGCCTGCGGCTGCGACGGGTGCGAACTTGGCCACGCCGTGGGTCGAGGCTTCGGCGCGGTGCGCAGTACCGAACGCGTCCATCACGAACACGTCGCACAGGGCGGCATATTTCTTCGACAGTTCGTCGTTGCTCTTCTTCTCGCCCTTGTTGAAGCGGCAGTTCTCCAGCAGCACCAGTTCGCCGTCGGCGACGCTGAAACCGCCGTCGGTCCAGTCGCGGATCAGACGCACGGGCTTGCCCAGCTTGTTGGCGATGGTGTCGGCCACCGGCTTGAGCGAGTTCTCTTCTGAGTACACGCCTTCTTCGGGACGGCCGAGGTGGGAGGTGACCATCACCTTCGCGCCGGCCTTCAGCGCGGCGTTGATGGTGGCCATGGAGGCGGTGATGCGGGCATCGGATGTGACTTTGCCATCCTTGACGGGCACGTTGAGGTCGGAGCGGATCAGGACGCGCTTGCCCTTCAGATCCAGGTCGGTCATTTTGATAACGGACATGATTTTTCCTTCTTGCAGACTTTAAATGCAGAAAGGGCTGGCCTGAGCCAGCCCTTGATCGGACAGATTACTTGGCGACGTGCTGCACGAAGCGCAGCATGTTGCAGGTGTAGCCGTATTCGTTGTCGTACCAGGCGACGACCTTGACGAAGGTGCCGTCCAGCGCGATGCCGGCTTCGGAATCGAAGATCGACGAATAGCCGCAACCGCGGAAGTCGGTGGAGACCACCTTCTCGTCGGTGTAACCCAGGGTCTTGCTGATGTCGCCGGTCTGCGATGCCTTCTTCATGGCGGCGCAGATGTCTTCGTACTTGGCTTCCTTGTTCAGCTCGACAGTCAGGTCGACCACGGAGACGTCGGAAGTCGGCACGCGGAACGCCATGCCGGTCAGCTTGCCGTTCAGCTCTGGCAACACCTTGCCCACCGCCTTGGCAGCACCAGTGGAGGAGGGGATGATGTTTTCCAGGATGCCGCGGCCGCCGCGCCAGTCCTTCTTGGACGGGCCGTCAACGGTCTTCTGCGTGGCAGTGGCAGCGTGCACGGTGGTCATCAGGCCGCGCTTGATGCCCCAGTTGTCGTTCAGCACCTTGGCGACCGGTGCCAGGCAGTTGGTGGTGCAGGAAGCGGCGGAGACGATGGTTTCGCCCTTGTAGGCAGTGTGGTTCACGCCGTACACGAACATCGGAGTCTTGTCCTTGGAGGGAGCAGACATCACGACCTTCTTGGCGCCGGCCTTGATGTGGGCCTGGCAGGACTCGTCTTCCAGGAAGAAACCGGTGCATTCCAGCACGATGTCGGCGCCGACTTCGTTCCACTTCAGGTTGACCGGATCCTTCTCGGCGGTCAGGCGGATCTTCTTGCCGTTGACCACGAGGTTGTTGCCGTCGACCTTGATGTCGCCCTTGAAGTTGCCGTGTACCGAGTCGTACTTCAGCATGTAGGCCAGATAGTCCGGCTCCAGCAGGTCGTTGATCGCGACCACTTCGAGGTCCGGAAAGTCCTTGGAGATAGCGCGGAACGCCATACGACCGATACGACCAAAACCGTTGATGCCAACTTTGATTGCCATGTTTCTTTCTCCCGATTTAATAAATAAAAATTCTTGTCGAGTTACAGCACACCCTTGACGGTCTTCACGACATTCTCAACCGTGAAGCCGAAGTGCTTGAACAACTCGGGTGCCGGGGCGGATTCGCCGAAGCAATCCATGCCGATCACGGCGCCATCCAATCCCACATACTTGTGCCAGAAGCCAGTCACACCCGCTTCGACGGCCACGCGCTTCACGCCCTTGGGCAGCACGCTGTCCTTGTAGGCCTGATCCTGACGGTCGAACACGTTGGTCGAGGGCATGGACACCACGCGCACGTTGACGCCTTCGGCGGCCAGTGCGGCTTGTGCCTTCATGGCCAGGTCAACCTCGGAGCCGGTCGCGATGATGATCGCCTGCGGTTTGCCGCCTGCTGCTTCGGACAGTACATAGCCACCCTTGCGGATGTTCTCGATCTGCTTCGCGTCGCGCTTCTGGAACTGAAGATTCTGGCGGCTGAAGATCAGCGAAGCCGGGCCAGTCTTGCGCTCGACCGCGCACACCCAGGACACCATGGATTCGACGGTGTCGCAAGGACGCCATGTATCCATGTTGGGAATGAAGCGCAGCGTAGTGGTCTGCTCGACCGGCTGGTGGGTCGGGCCGTCTTCGCCCAGACCGATGGAGTCGTGAGTGAACACGTAGACCACGCGCTGCTTCATCAGAGCCGACATGCGCAATGCATTGCGTGCGTATTCGGAGAACATCAGGAAGGTGCCGCCGAAGGGCAGCAAGCCGCCGTGCAGCGCCATGCCGTTCATGATGTGCGACATGCCGAATTCGCGCACGCCGTAGCTGATGTAGTTGCCAGGCTTCTTGCCGGAAACGTGGTGCGCGCCGGTCCAGTTGGTCAGGTTGGAACCGGTCAGGTCGGCGGAACCGCCCAGGAACTCGGGCAGTGCAGGCTGCAATGCGTTGATCGCGTTCTGCGATGCCTTGCGGGTAGCGATGGTCTCGCCCTTCTCGTTGACGGCGGCGATCGCCTTGGCGGCGTGCTCTGCCCAGTTCGCGGGCAGGTCACCCTGCATGCGGCGCTCGAATTCCGCAGCCTCTTTCGGGAAAGCCTTCTTGTATTCGGCGAACTTGTTGTTCCACAGCTTTTCCAGGCCTTCGCCCTTGGTGCGCGCATCCCACGCGGCATACACATGTGCGGGGATCTCGAACGGGGGGTATTTCCAGCCGATGTGCTCGCGGGTTGCCTGCACTTCGGCATCGCCCAGCGCTGCGCCGTGCACGTCGTGGGTGCCTGCCTTGTTGGGCGAACCTACTCCAATGATCGTCTTGCAGCAGATCAGCGAGGGCTTGTCGGTCACTTTCTTGGCTTCTTCGATCGCGGCGTTGATAGCTTCCGGATCGTGGCCCTCGACGTCGCGCACCACGTGCCAGCCGTAAGCTTCAAAGCGCTTCGCTGTGTCGTCGGTGTACCAGCCGTCGATGTGGCCGTCGATGGAGATGTTGTTGTCGTCCCAGAATGCGGTCAGCTTGCCCAGACCCCAAGTGCCGGCCAGCGCGCAGGCTTCGTGCGAGATACCCTCCATCATGCAGCCGTCGCCCATGAAGACCCAGGTACGGTGGTCGACGATCTCGTGGCCGGGCTTGTTGAATTCGTTGGCCAGCAGCTTTTCCGCCATCGCCATGCCGACGGCGTTGGTGATGCCCTGACCAAGAGGACCGGTGGTGGTCTCAACGCCGACGGTGTAACCGTATTCCGGGTGGCCCGGGGTCTTGGAGTGCATCTGGCGGAAGCGCTTCAGTTCCTCGATCGGCAGGTCATAGCCGGACAGGTGCAGCAGTGCGTAGACCAGCATGGAGCCGTGGCCGTTGGACTGCACGAAACGGTCGCGGTCGGCCCATTTTGGGTTGGCCGGGTTGTGGCGCAGGTGATGGTTCCACAGCACTTCGGCAATCTCGGCCATGCCCATCGGCGCGCCGGGGTGACCGGAGTTGGCCTTTTGGACGGCATCCACCGCCAGCATGCGAATTGCGCCAGTGATGTCATTAAACTTCGGGGGGGTTACATTGCGTGCCGCAGCCATTTTCCTGCCTCCTAAAAAACTTCCCTAACAGACCTAAATAGATTCCCTAACGGTTATTACGGATATTAATAATCAATATAAAATTCTAATAAAGGCGACGATTATGCCTTAGCGGCGCGCCAATGAGCAACACCGGCACCCGGACAGGCTTCTTTCATTTCGTCTTATTGATGTTCGCCTACGGCCTTTTTAAGGGGTTTTATCCCCAATTGCTTGAGTTTTCGGTAAAGATGCGTGCGTTCTATGCCCGCCTTCTCCGCAATGCGCGAGATATTCCCGTGCTCTTTTTCCATCTGATAGTTGAAGTACAGGCTATCGAAGCGCTCACGCGCTTCTCGCAACGGTAAATCTAACTGCAAAGATACCTGAGCGCAACCCACACTTTCGGGTTGTTCCGGAGTCGTTTCCGGTTGCGGCACCGGTGTGGACGGAACACCTTGCTGGATCGCCTTGGCCACGGTGGCCAGCAATTTTTGCAGGGCAATCGGTTTTTCCAGAAAGTCCGAGGCGCCGATGCGTATGGCTTCCAGGGCGGTCTCTATCGTGCCGTGGCCGGACATCATGATCACCGGCATGGTCAGCAGGTCCTGTTCAACCCACTCCTTGAGCAGCATCAGGCCGTCGGTATCCGGCATCCAGATATCCAGCAGCACGAGGTCGGGCGTGCGCTGCTCGCGGAAGACGCGCGCCTGCTGCGCATTCTCGGCCAGGTGGACGCGGTAGCCTTCGTCGAACAATATCTCGGAGAGCAGTTCGCGTATGCCCATCTCGTCGTCCACCACCAGAATCTCTTTTGCCATCACATCACCTCTGCTTCTGTCGCAGCCAGCGGCAAGATCACGCTCACGCATGTTCCGCCCGTCGGCTGCCGTTCCATGGTTATATTTCCGCCATGCTCTTCGACGATCTTTTTCACGATGGCCAGGCCCAGTCCTGTCCCTTTCTGCTTGGTCGTCATGTACGGTTCGAACAGACGTCCCAGCAGGTTCTCGGGTATGCCGCTGCCGTTGTCGCACACTGTCAGCTTCAGTTCCGTGCCGGCGGCATCTTCTGTAGCCAGCACGATCTGCGGATGTTCGGTCTGTTGCAGGGCGTCATGCGCATTCTGCAGCAGGTTGTGGATCACCTGGCGCAGGCGGGTTGCATCGCCGTTGATCAGCGACCGGTGTGCCCCGAGTCGCAGCGTGATCGGGCTGCTGTTGGCTTCATACAATCCCATCACCTCGTTCAGCAACTGGTGCATGTCGAGTTGCACCATGCGGGTGGCCGGCGCACGCGCGTAGTTGGCGAACTCCGTCACCATGTTCTTCATTGCCGCGACCTGGCTGACGATGGTTTGCGTGGCGCGTTGCAGCAGCTGCGCATCCTGTTCGTCCAGCTTGCTCAACAGCTTGTGTTGCAGGCGTTCCGCCGACAGCTGTATCGGGGTCAGCGGATTCTTGATCTCGTGCGCCAGGCGGCGCGCCACCTCTCCCCACGCGGCCTGGCGTTCCGCCTGCAGCAGGTGGGTGATGTCGTCGAACACCACCACGTAGCTGCTGTCCTCCTCCATCGTAGAGAGCCGCGTTCCGCGCAACAACAATATCTGGTCGCCGTTCTTGCTCATGCGCTCGATTTGCAGTCGCCACTCGTATGTTGACGACTCATCGAAGCCCTGCATCACCGCCTCGACGAACGAACGCAATAGTGCATGCTCGGCCGCGATCTCCGGCAGCGTCTTGCCCGCCATCTCCTGCAGCGAGACCCCCAGGATCTGGTTGGCGCTGGGATTGGACGAATGCAGACGATGGCGTCCATCAACTACCAGCACGCCGGACGACAGGTGGGACAGCACACTTTCCAGATAGACCTTGGCGTTCTCCACCTGCAGTTGCTGCTGCTCGCCCTTGCGTTTCGCGTCGGCCAGATAGGCGTTCATCTGGTTGAACAGTCCGGTCAGCGCGCCGAGTTCGTCTCTGCTCTGCACCGGATACTTGCCGCTGAAATCCCCTTTGGCTACGGCCTGCGTCCCTGCCGCCAGCGCGGCCAGCGGCGCGCTGAGCTGCTCGCTCAGATAGAACGCTGCCGAACTCACGCTTAACAGCACGATCAACAGCGACAAGGTGAGGGTGACGCCATACAGGCGCTTCAGTCCGACCCGCGACAGGGACAGCTCCTGGTAGTCGCGGTATACCGCCTGCACGGTCTCGGCGTCTTGTGCGATCTGGCGCGGAACGGGTTGCATGAATTGCAGCGTCTGGCGTGCCTGCTTGTGCAGCGCGGACTCGATCGGGATCAGCACGCGCAGGGCCAGCTGATCGTCCGGCAAGACTTCCACCATGCTGTAGCCGTTCTTTTCCCAGGCCTGGCGAAGCATCTCCGCACTCGGCATCTGCGGCGTCCCGGCAGTTCCGCTGGCATGGACCTGCACTTGCCCGTTGCCGTCAAATACTGCCGCTTCCTGCGCTCCACCTTCCTCGACCAGGCGCTGCAAGGTCTTTTCCTGTCGCCCTGGATCCTGCTCTGCCAGGATCATCGCAACCAGCTGGCCCTTCTTGCCCAGTTCCGCCAGTCCGTTCTCCAGCGTGCTGCGGCCCAGATTCAGGCCGCCCTCCAGGGCCTTTTCCACCCGCACGTCGAACCACGACTCGATGCTCGCACCCAGGAACTGCACCGACACGGCGTAGACCAGCAGCCCCGGCAGAATTGCGATCAATGAAAAAATCTTGACCAGGCGCAATGTCAGCTTTGCGCCGTATACCTGTTGCTTGAGCTTGGTGCGCAACTGCGAGGTCTGCGAAGCAACCAGCCCGGCCAAGGCCAGCGCCAGCACGCCTGTCATCACCAGCAATGCGTAATAGCTGTGCGAAAACAGATCGGTGTTGGCGCTGGCACTGGACAAAAGATACAGCAGCGCGGCGCCGACAATGCCGCTGATGATGACCAGATACTTCACGGCTCCACCTCGGTCGGCGGCAGGATTTCCCAGCGATATGGCTCGGACTCGAGGTTCCAGTCCTCATTGGTCAGAGCGTTCACCTGCAACGGTTTGGGCAGCTGCGTCACATCCAGTCGCAGTCGCGCATAGGCGGAACAGCATTCGCTGCCCCGTTTCAACAAGCGCGTAAAGAATCCGCCGCCCTGCTTGTCCAGCATGGACAGCGGAACGGGCGGCGCGCTCTGATGCCCGAGCACCTGCAGTGCGTCCTTCAATTCGTGGAAACTCTGGAACAGCGAACCGTGCGTGATGCGGTATTGCTGGGTGAGCGCGTTGAACGAGAGCTTGGCGACCTGTTCATGGCGGGCGACGTCGGTATCCAGCCAATACCAGCGCGAACGGTTGATGGCGAGTTCGCTGACGAAATACAGCGTGACCCCTCGCTTGAGCGCCGTCTCGACGGTATGAGAAAGCCGGATGTCGAAATCAGCCGAAAGCTGGTAACCCTCCTCGGTCAGGCGCGCCTCGGCCTGGCTGATGAAGATGCCCTCCGCAGCCGCGGCGGACGTGCATAGCCACAGGCAGATCACGCTGATCGATCGCAGCAGCCAGTCAGGCTTGTTTGTGCAGCAGCGCATAGAAGAATCCGTCATGCTCGTCATTCGGCAACAATTGCCCGTCTGTCATGTCCGGCGCGGACAGCGTGATCCGCACCGCATCGTTGTGCTGCGCCATGAAGGCATCGATCACCTGGCGGTTCTCGCGCGCAAAGACGGAGCAGGTCGCGTAAAGCAATTTACCATCTCCCGCCAGCAGCGGCCACAGCGCATTCAGTATCTGCAGCTGCTGCACCGCGAAGCCGGCGATGTCCTCCGGTCGGCGCAGCCACTTGATGTCCGGGTGACGGCGCACCACGCCCGAGGCGGAGCATGGCACATCGGCCAGAATGCGCTGAAAGGGTCGGCCGTCCCACCAGTCGGCAGGCACGCCCGCGTCGCCGCAAGCTACCTGGGCCTGCAATCCGGCGCGTTGCAGGTTCTCGTGCACCCGCGCCAGCCGCTGTTCGTCCTTGTCCAACGACATCAGCTCGATGTTCGCGGATTCCAGCAGGTGCACGCTCTTGCCGCCAGGCGCGGAACATGCGTCGAGCACGCGCATGTTCTCGTGCACATCCAGAAAGCGCGCCGCGTATTGCGCGCCGGCGTCCTGTACCGAGACCCGGCCTTCGGCGAAACCGGGCAGGCGCTCCACCGGCAGCGGGCGTTCCAACAGCAGCGCGCCCGGCTCGATCAGATGCGAGGCAATGTCCTGCTCTGCCAGCAGGATCTGATATTCCGCGGCAGTCGTCTGGCGCGCATTGACGCGCAAAGTCATCGGCGGGTGACGGTTGCCCGCTTCCAGCACTGCTGCTGCCTGGGTGCCATATTGTGCTTTCAGGGCATCGATCCACCACTGGGGGTATGAATAGCGACTTTCGTCTGCGCGGTCGGCAGCCTCCTGCAGCTCCGTCTGTTTGCGCAGGAAATTGCGCAACACCGCGTTGACCAATCCGCCGGCGGCGCCGTTGAAGCTCTTGGTCGCGCGAACGGCGTGGTCCACGATGGCATGCTGCCCGGCCTTGGTGTGCTGCAGTTGGTAGAGCGCAACCAGCAGCAGACAGCGCAGCGGCGACTCCTGTACGCGGCGCACCAGCAAGCTGTCGAGCATGAACGCAAGCCGGGCGTAATAGCGCAGCGTGCCGTAGCACAGGTCTTGCAACGCGCCGCGTTGCTGCCCCGTCAGGCCGGTCTGCCTGCGCAGACTCTCTCCCAACACCTCTGTGAGATTGCGTCCGCCGCGCGTCACCTTGCTGACTATTTTCGCGGCCTCCAGTTGAATACGCTGCATGATTCAGTTCGCACCGAACCGGTCGCCGGCCCTTATGGGGAAGCCCTGTACGAACTGCGCAACGGGCAATGCTTTTGCGCCCGGCCTCTGTAGGACCTTCAGCGCGAGCGCGCCGCTGCCGCAGGCGACAATGATCGCATCCTTCTCCACCGCGATGACGGTGCCGGGTGTCGCGGCTGTTACCGCGGCCGTGCCGGCACGCAATATTTTGACCGATGTATCGCCGAAGACGGTCTGTGCGACCGGGAAGGGGTAATACCCGCGTACCGCGCGCTCGAGCTGGGCCGCATCCTGACTCCAGTCAAGCTGCGCTTCGCTCTTGGTCAACTTTGCGGCGTAAGTGGCAAGTTGCGCATCCTGGCGTTCAGGATGCAACGTGCCGCGCTCCAGATCCTGCAGCGCCTCGGTGATGGCTTGCGCTCCCAGAGCGGCCAGTTTGTCGTGCAGCGTTTCTGCGGTGTCATCCGCAGCGATGGTGCAGGCCCTCTTCAGCAGCATGTCGCCGGTATCCAGTCCCTCGTCCATCTGCATGATGGTGATGCCGGTCTCCTCGTCGCCCGCCAGGATCGAGCGCTGGATGGGCGCTGCGCCGCGCCAGCGGGGCAGCAGCGAAGCGTGGATATTGAGGCAGCCGTGGCGGGGCAACTGTAGTACCGCCGGCGGCAAGATCAGGCCGTAGGCCGCGACCACCATCACATCCGCATCCAGCGCGGCGATGTCACGCTGCGCTGCTTCCGTCTTGAGCGTGCCCGGTTGCAGCACCGGAACGCCGTGCTGCAGGGCCAGCTGTTTCACCGGACTGGCGGTAAGGTGCATGCCGCGGCCGGAGGGCCGGTCCGGCTGGGTCAGCACTGCAACGACCAGATGCTCCTGCAGCAGCGCGGCGAGCGCGCTCGCGGCGAATTGGGGTGTCCCGGCGAATATGATCTTCACGGAATCGTCTTATAGTGTTTCGCGCCGGTGCTTTTTCAGCTTGGCGCGGATGCGGGATTGCTTGAGTTGCGACAGGTATTCGACAAAGACCTTGCCGCGCAGATGATCCATCTCGTGCTGGATGCACACGGCCAGCAGGCCTTCTGCTTCCAGCGTGAACTGTTTGCCGTGCTGGTCCAGCGCGCGCACGGTGACGCGCTCGGCGCGGCTGACCTTCTCATAAATGCCGGGAACCGAAAGGCAGCCTTCTTCATGTTCCTTGTCGCCTTGGCTTTCCACCAATTCGGGATTGATGAACACCCGCAGATCATCGTGCGTTTCCGATACGTCAATCACAACCAGGCGAATATGTCTGTCCACTTGCGTCGCGGCCAAGCCGACGCCGGGCGCGGCGTACATGGTCTCCGCCATGTCACGCACCAGCCGACGGACGGAATCATCGACATGCTCGATGATTTTTGCGACCTTATGCAGCCGCTCGTCGGGATATTGGAGGATAGGAAGAATAGCCATAAATGCTTGCCAACTGAAGAGACTAGATGCAGAATTTAAACCGCCGTGCAAACATCACACCGCATTTTACTTACTTTGCTGGGGTTTTCCATGCGCAAGATTATATCGCTGATTTGTCTCCTGCTGCCCATCGCGGTTTATGCCGATGAGTTGCAGTTGCGGGAAAACGCACCCGACCGTTATGTGGTGGTAAAAGGCGATACGCTGTGGGACATCTCCGCCAAGTTCTTCACGGACCCTTGGAAGTGGCCAGAAATATGGGGTTACAACAAGGATACCATCAAGGATCCGCACTGGATTTACCCTGGCGATGTGGTGTTTCTCGATCACGCTACCCGCACCTTGCAGGTCGGCCAGCCGGTTGCGGAGGGAGTCGCTGCCATCCCGAACGTGGAGGACGTGACCACCGGTTCGGAGGTGATCAAGTTTTCACCCCGGGCGCGGGAAGTCGCTGGCACAAGAGAGGCGATCCCGTTGATCTCCCTGAAGGACATCGGCCCATTCCTTGCGCGTCCGCTCGTCATCGAGGAGGATGAGCTCGAGGATGCGCCGGTTCTGGCTGGTACCTATGAACAGCGCCGGCTGCTGGGTACCGGCGATGTTGCCTATGCTGAGGGGATGCCCAGCGACAAGGGCGAACTCTGGCAGATATACCGGCCCGACCGCACCTTCACCGATCCCGATACCGACGAGGAGTTGGGTATCGAGGTCCTGTATCTCGGCGACGCGGTTGTCGAGAAGTTCGACAAGGTCAGCACGCTCAAGATTACCAACTCGGTTCTGGAGATAAACAAGGGCGATCTCTTTGCGCAGGCGGCAACCGGTTTTACCAGCAATTTTCAGCCGCGTTCTCCTTCCAAGGAGATCTCCGCCAAGGTCATTTCCATCTACGGTGGCGTATTGCAGGCCGGTCAGAATGCCGTCGTCACCCTGAACAAGGGCAAGCGAGACGGCCTGGAAAGCGGTCACGTGCTGGCCCTTTACCAGAAGGGTGAAGTATTGAAAAAGCCCGGCTGGTTCACCGATGACACAGTCCTTCCTGACGTGCGTTATGGACTGTTGTTCGTGTTCCGCGTCTTCGACAAGGTTTCCTATGCGCTGGTGATGGAGACCAGACTGCCCGTGCAGTTGCTGGATCGCGCGAGTACACCCGACTGATCGATGGCACTCGACGCCTCACTCGCGTCGTGGATCGCACTGAGCCGCATCCCCGGCTTGGGCAACGAGGGGTTGCGCCGCTTGCTGCTTGCCTTCGGCTCGCCCGAGGCAGTCCTGGACGCCTCGGTCTCATCGCTTTCAGCGCATGTGAAACCTGCTCTGGCCCGCGCCATCACGGAAGGAAGTGGTGATGACGGGTCCGCTTTTGCCGCGGTCACTGACTGGCTGGACGACCCGCTGAACCACATCCTGACTGTCGCTGATGCGGAGTACCCGCAGTCCTTGCTCAACATCGCTGATCCTCCCCTGCTGTTGTATGTAAAAGGACGTCTCGATCTGTTGAACGCCGCTGCGCTGGCTGTCGTCGGCAGCCGCAACGCTACCACGCAAGGGCTGCGCAATGCGGAGGCGTTCGCTCGCTCCACCTCCGACGCCGGCCTGTGCGTCGTCAGCGGGATGGCACAAGGTATCGATGCGGCCGCACATGAAGGCGGCTTGCAAGGTACCGGCTCAAGCATCGCCGTGGTCGGCACCGGGCTGGACAAGGTCTATCCTGCATCCAACCGCGAGCTGGCCCATCGCCTCGCGCAGGGCGGCACCATCGTTTCCGAATTCTCCCTGGGTACCCCGCCGCTCGCGGCGAACTTTCCGCGCCGCAACCGTATCATCAGCGGCATGAGCTTGGGCTGCCGAGTGGTTGAGGCTTCGGTGCAAAGCGGCTCGCTGATCACCGCGCGCATGGCACTGGAGCAGGGGCGGGAGGTGTTCGCCATTCCCGGCTCCATCCATTCTCCCCAATCCAAGGGTTGCCATGTACTGATCAAGCAGGGCGCGAAACTGGTCGAAAACGCCCAGGACATCCTCGAAGACCTGGGCTATCACAGACCACCGGTCACTAGAACCGAGGCCACTCCGGAACACCCGCTGTTTATGCACCTGGGCTTCGATCCGCTCGACGCGGAAAGCCTCGCTCATCGCAGCGGCTTGACGATAGCCGAGCTATCCGCCATCCTGTTGCAACTGGAACTAGACGGGCATATCGCGACTCTACCCGGCGGCCTCTATCAACGAATCACGTAAATACACTATTAAATGTTCGACATCCTGCTATTTCTGTTTGAAAGCTACTTCGATATCGGTAGCTATCCGGACCACGACAAACTCAGCGTAAAACTCAGCGCAGCAGGCTTCGAAGAAGACGACATCAACCAGGCGCTGACCTGGCTGTCGGGTTTGCAGCAGCTTACGCGGACCGCGTATCCAGAAAGCATCAATCATAGCGGCATTCGCGTCTACACCGATTTCGAAGAACAGCGCATCAGCCCGGAAGGCCTGCGTTTCCTGGCGTTCTGGGAACACAGCAAGATCATCACGCCCATCGAGCGCGAGATGATCATAGACCGCGTGCTCGCGCTGGGCCGCATGAACCTCCCCTTGGACAAGCTCAAGCTCATCGTGCTGATGGTGTTGTGGAGCCAGCATGAGGACCTTGACCCGATGCTGATCGAAGACCTGCTCACTCCGGCCGACATGGCCCAAGCACACTGACACAAAAAATGGCATCCAACCTGCTGATCGTCGAGTCTCCGGCCAAGGCCAAGACCCTCAAGAAATATTTGGGCAAGGACTTCGAGGTCCTCGCCTCCTACGGCCATGTGCGCGACCTGATCCCCAAGACGGGCGCGGTCGACCCCGACGACAATTTCGCAATGAAGTACGAAACCATCGCGCGCAACAGCAAGCATGTCGACGCGATAGCCAAGGCCGCAGCCGACGCCGACCACATCTTCCTCGCACCCGACCCGGACCGGGAAGGGGAGGCGATCGCCTGGCATATTTCCGAACTGCTGAAAGGTAAGCGCGCACTCAAGGGCAAATCCATGCAGCGCGTGGTGTTCTACGAGATCACCCAGTCTGCCGTCAAGGAAGCGGTCGCTCACCCGCGAGAGATCTCCATCCCGCTGGTCAACGCCCAGCAGGCGCGCCGCGCACTGGACTATCTGGTCGGTTTCAATCTTTCACCGTTGCTGTGGCGCAAGATCCGCCCCGGCCTTTCTGCCGGCCGCGTGCAGAGTCCCGCGCTGCGCCTGATCGTCGAGCGCGAGCTGGAGATCGAGAAATTCAAGAGCCAGGAATACTGGTCGGTGCACCTGGACAGCCAGAAGAACAGCATTCCGTTCAAGGCCAAGCTGTTCCAGTTCCAGGGCAAGAAGCTGGAGCAACTCAGCATCGGTAGCCAAGCCGAATACGACGCCATCCATGCCAAGCTGGCCGACGCCAAGCTGCCGCCGAAAGTCGTGCGCGTGGAGAAGAAGGGCAAACAGCGCAGCCCGGCGGCGCCTTTCACTACTTCCACCTTGCAACAGGAAGCCGTGCGCAAACTGGGCATGACCTCCGACCGCACCATGCGCACTGCGCAATCGTTGTACGAAGGTGTCGACATCGGCGGCCAGACCATCGGCCTGATCACCTACATGCGTACCGACTCGGTGAATCTAGCCAACGAGGCGGTAGCCGAGATCCGCGATTACATCAAGGACAACTTCGCCGCGGATTACCTGCCGGCCAAGCAACCCATCTACAAGAGCAAAGCCAAGAACGCGCAGGAAGCGCACGAGGCGATCCGCCCGACCTCGGTGCTGCGCACGCCGGACAGCCTGCGCGACTACCTGAACATCGACCAGATGCGCCTGTACGAGATGGTTTGGAAGCGCACACTCGCTTCGCAGATGTCGCCCGCGCGATTCGACACCGTGAGCGTCGATATCCGTCTGAGCAGCGACGACACCCTGTTCCGCGCCTCCGGCCAGACGCTGATATTCCCCGGCTTCATCGGCGTGTACATGGAAGACGTGGACGATGCCGAAGAAGAAGACAGCGCCAAGCTGCCGCCGCTGAATGAAGGCGATGTGCTGCCCGTGGATAAACTCTATGGCGAACAACACTTCACCCAGCCGCC
>JBQGEN010000365.1:0-2763 GCA_052039615.1 Sideroxyarcus sp.
GCGTGGCTGAAGAATACCGTGTGCCTCACGCGCGGCAACGAGGCCTTCGTGTCGCAGCACATCGGCGATCTCGATCACGCAGGCACACGCGAGATGCTGGTGGAGACGGTCGCTTACCTGAGCGACATCCTCGACGTGCAGCCGCAGGCGGTGGCGCACGACCTGCACCCGGATTTTTTCAGCACCCAGTTCGCGCAGTCATATGCCGCGCAACACAAGCTGCCGCTCTATGCCGTGCAGCATCACCACGCGCATGTCGCTGCCGTGTGCGCCGAACTGCGCGTCACCGAACCGGTGCTGGGGCTGACACTGGACGGCGTGGGGCTGGGCAGCGACGGCGGCGCATGGGGCGGCGAGCTGCTGCGGGTGGACGGCACGCGCTGCGAGCGGCTGGGGCATCTTGCGCCGCTGACCCTGCCCGGCGGCGACCGCGCCGCGCGCGAACCCTGGCGCATGGCGGCCGCGGCCCTGTTCGACATGCAGCGCGGCGCCGAGATCGCGCGCCGCTTCCCGGCACAGGCTGGCGCGGAGACGGTGCACGACATGCTGCAGCGCCAGTTGAACTGCGTCGCGACCTCCAGCATGGGGCGCCTGTTCGATGCGGCGGCGGGGCTGCTCGGCGTGAACGAGGTGCAGGGCTTCGAAGGGCAGGCGGCGATGCTGCTGGAAGGACTGGCGGACCGGCACGGTCGCGTCGCCGCGCTTGCGCAGGGCTACCGGCACACCGCGGCGAACGAGCTGGACTTCCGCCCGCTGCTGGCCGAGCTCGCCGACTGCAAGGATGCGGCCTACGGCGCGGCCCTGTTCCATGCCACCGTCGCCGAGGGCCTGTGCGGATGGGTGCAGCGCGCGGCCGGCCTGTCGGGTATCGAGCATGTCGTGCTCGCCGGTGGCTGTTTCCTCAACGGCATTCTGGCGAATTCGCTGACCGAGACGCTCTCGGCGGCGGGTCTGCGCGTGCTGACGGCACAGCAGTTGCCGCCCAACGACGGCGGGATCTCGTGCGGCCAGGCCAGCATCGCGCTGCAACATCTCAATCAGGGAACCTGACCATGTGCCTCGCCATTCCCGCCCGCATCGAGGAGCTGACCACGCCGGGCAACGCCATCGTCAATCTTGGCGGCGTGCGCAAGGATATTTCGCTGGCACTGGTGGACGATGCCGCGGTCGGCGACTACGTCATCGTGCATGTCGGCTATGCCCTGCAGAAGCTGGATCAGGAAGAGGCGGAGCGCACGCTGCAACTGTTCGCCGAACTGGGGCAGGCGAACGAGCTGCAGACGGCACCCGGTGCGGATCCCGCATGAGATACGTCGACGAGTTTCGCGATGGCGAACTGGCCAAGGTCATCGCCGCCAACATCGCGGGCGCGGCCGATCCCGTGCGCACTTACCGGCTGATGGAGTTCTGCGGCGGCCATACCCACGCCATCTCGTGCTACGGCATCGCCGACCTGCTGCCCGCCAACGTGCGCATGATCCACGGCCCCGGCTGCCCGGTGTGCGTGCTGCCCGTCGGCCGCGTGGACCAGGCCATCCGTCTGGCGCGCGAACACGGCGTGATCCTGTGCACCTATGCGGACACCGTGCGCGTGCCGGCCTCCGACCATCTGTCGCTGCTGCGTGCCAAGGCGCAGGGGGCGGACGTGCGCATGATCTATTCGACGCAGGATGCGCTCGGGATCGCGCGCGACAATCCGGACCGGGAGGTCGTGTTCCTCGCCATCGGCTTCGAGACCACGACGCCGCCGACCGCCGTTGCCATCAAACAGGCCGCTGCCGAGAATCTCCGGAACTTCAGCATCCTGTGCGACCACGTGCTGACGCCCGCCGCGATGCACGCCATCCTGGCGGTGGAGGGCGGCGTTGCCCTGGACGGTTTCGTCGGTCCGGCGCACGTGTCCACCGTCATCGGCAGCCGGCCGTACGAGCCGTTCGCCGCCGATTACGGCAAGCCGGTGGTAATCGCCGGTTTCGAGCCGCTGGATGTGATGCAGGCGATATTGATGCTGGTGCGCCAGGTCAACGACGGGCGCGCCGAGGTCGAGAACGAGTTCACCCGCGCCGTGACGCGCGACGGCAATCTGAAGGCGCAGCAACTGGTGGCGGAAGTGTTCGAGCTGCGCGACAGGTTCGAATGGCGAGGCCTCGGCAGCGTGCCGGACAGTGCGCTGAAACTGCGCCCCAGATATGCCGCGTTTGATGCGGAACAGAAATTCAAGGTCGACTACGTGGCCGTGCCCGACAACAAGGCCTGCGAATGTGCCGCGATCCTGCGCGGCCAGAAACGGCCGCAGGAATGCAAGATCTTCGGCACGGTGTGCACGCCGGAGAACCCGGTGGGGTCGTGCATGGTTTCGTCCGAGGGCGCCTGTGCGGCGCACTATAGTTACGGCAGGTTCAGGGAGGCGGTATGACGAGTCCGGTCAAATCCAGCTACACCCGCGCACTCGACCTCAAGCACGGCCGCGTCGATATGTCGCACGGCTCCGGCGGGCGCGCCATGGCGCAGCTCATCGGCGAACTGTTCGCCGCCGCCTTCGATAACGAATATCTGGCGCAGGGCAACGACGGAGCCTTGCTGCCGGCCGCGCAGGGACGGCTGGTGATGGCGACCGACAGCCACGTGGTGTCGCCGCTGTTCTTCGCCGGCGGCGACATCGGTTGTCTGGCGGTGCATGGCACCATCAACGACGTGGCGGTGATGGGCGCGCGGCCGCTGTATCTGTCGGCCTCGTTCATCATCGAAGAAGGTTATCCGCTG
>JBQGEN010000366.1:0-7099 GCA_052039615.1 Sideroxyarcus sp.
CATGCGATCGTCGGCTCCGGATCGGTAGTCCTGCCAGGTGTGACTATCGGGGAAGGCGGTGCGGTCGGGGCGCTCTCGCTGGTCACCAAGAGCCTTGATCCATGGGGGGTCTACGCTGGCATACCGGTACGGAGGTTGAAGAGCCGGGAGCAAACCCTGCTCAAGCTGGAAGCCGAATATATGCGCACCATTGGCAAGACCGAGGCGTGAATCGTAACGTACCCGCGCCGGATATCTACATCTTGCGGCAAACAAACTGAGGAGATACGAATGGAATCACCCTATACCGGCCTCCCACCCCGGGCTTTCTGGAGGACGGGAGTAAGCGAACAGAACCCGTTGACGGTCACCGACCTTTATCGTCCCAAATTCAAGATCGGCCTGGAGGACAAGATCGTCACTGCAGGCAGTTGCTTCGCACAGCACATCGCGAACAAATTCACCGCGCATGGCTATCAGGTCGTGAACGCGGAACCGGCCCCGGAAGGCATGGATGCGGCGACCGCCAAAAAATTCGGTTACGGTGTCTATTCCGCCCGCTATGGCAATCTCTATACGACCCGTCAACTGCTCCAGTTGACACTTGAGTCGTTGGGGGCTGCCACGCCGCAGCACATCGTGTGGGAGAAAGAGGGCCGTTACTTTGACGCTTTGCGGCCTTCTGTTGAGCCAGAAGGCCTGGAATCGCCGGACGAGGTGCTGCTCCATCGGCAAGCTCACTTGAACGCTGTGCGGCGGATGCTGCGTACCATGGATCTGTTCGTGTACACCTTTGGCCTTACCGAGGCGTGGGTGGACAAGCGTGACGGCACGGTATTCCCGACGGCGCCGGGCACTATCGCGGGGTCGTTCGACCCCGAGCTCTTCGAGTTCAAGAATTTCACCTTTAGCGAGGTGATGAAGGATTTCCTGCGCTTCCGCCAACTGGTGCTCAAGCGGAATCCCAAGGCCAGGTTCCTGGTCACCGTTTCCCCCGTGCCGCTGACCGCCACGGCCGGAAACGAACACGTGCTTGCGGCAACCATCTACTCCAAATCGGTGTTGCGCGCGGTGGCTGGCGAGCTGGCGCAGACCCTCGAAGATGTGGATTATTTCCCTTCCTACGAAATCATCGCGGCCCATTCTTCGCGCGGATTCTTCTACGAGAGCAATCTGAGGTCGGTGCATCCGGCGGGTGTCGAAAACGTCATGCGGATATTCTTCGAGGCTCATGGCGTGACGCAGACGCAGGAAGCGGCGGCCAGGCCAAGGCGGGCCGGCAAGTCGAAAGCGGCGGCAGGCAAGGACGATGTCGTTTGCGAAGAGATCTTGATGGAGGCATTCAACAAACATGAGTAAGCAACGCGTATGCATCATCGGAAACTCGCATGCGGCAGCATTGCGTGTCGGCTTGGACTTGTTGCCAGAACTGAACGACAAATTTGTTTTTGATTTCTTCGCGGCCCAGAGCGATCTGATGCGAAGCATGGAGCTAGTGGGGCGCAAGCTGGTGCCGACCTCGGAAGTGACGCGCCAGAGGCTGAATGCCTATTCTCAAGGGCGGGCCGAGATAGAGATTGATGGATATGACAGCTTCCTGATAGTGGGGATGGGATTTGGCATTGCAGGCCCGGGTTTCATCAGCCCATTTTCTGCGTTGCAGAAATATCAGATATTCGGTTTCCAGAATACGGAAACGGCAGCTTCCGGGGGCTTCATCTCCAAGCCTTGTTTTGATGCCTTGACGGAATCGGTGCTGCGAAATTCAACAGCCAATTATTTTGCGGCGATTCTCAGGAAGGAAACGAGCGTGCCTGTGTTCCTTGCTCCGGCACCGTATCCAAGCGAGGACGTTCTGTCTGCCGGCCCCAAGGAGTTTTGGCTGCAGAGCATCAGGAACGGCGCCTGGCCATATGCCGTCAAGGTCTATCGCGATAAGGCAGAAAAGATTGCAGGCGTTAGCGGTTGCAGGTTGCTGTTTCAACCAGCGCAGACCCTGACACAGGATTCGTTCACCAGAAAAGAGTTCTCACATGAATCTGTCCGACTCTCAGAAGCGCTTGATGTGAAGCATCCACCGTTCGAACCATACCATATGAATGCGGCGTACGGAGCAGAGATGCTCAATGCCTATCATGCAATGATGTCCCGTTGATGGGCGCCACCGTTTCCAATTATCGATCGAAGAGCTTGTCTGGGTAGAGGCTGCCGTAATGCGAAAAATCGTCCTACATATAGGCGCAGAAAAAACCGGAACGACGACAATACAGGAGTTCCTTGCCCTTAACCGCGATCGCCTGCGCGAGCTCGGAGTCTATTTCCCCAAGGCTGTTGGAGAAAAGAACCACACGCATCTTGCGCTTTGCGCGGCCCTCGACAAGCGCGGTATTAGCAAAAGGGCCGCCGGACGGCTTGCGGAGAACGGTCTTGAGGATTTCCGGCTCAAAATCAGAAAAAGTCTGGATGACGAGCTGGCCAAGAACCTGCCATGCGACACCGTCGTGTTCTCCGGCGAGCACATGCATTCCCAATTGCAGACGCCGGAGGAGCTGGAGCGGCTCAAGCAGATGTTGCCCAAGGCGGACGAACTGCGGATCGTCTTCTACATCCGCCGGCAGGATCAGGCCGCCGTCAGCCTGTTCTCTACTGCATTAAAGGCGGGAGGGGGTGGCGGGGAAGGGTTCCAGTTCCCCGAAGACGAGGCAGGACGGCTGCCTTATCGGTTCGACTATCTGCGCGCCTACAAGCTGTGGGCGTCTGTATTCGGCAAAGAGTCGATCGTGGTGAGGATCTTTGACAAGGCGGAATTCGTCAACGGCGACCTCATAGAGGACTTCTGTCACGCGGCAGGCCTGCCTTGGGAAAAAGATTTCCTGAGACCGCAGATGAAGAATCCCGCGCTCGACGCGAACGGTGAATTCGTGTTCAGCCGCTTCAATGCGCTGAGAAATGCGGAGGGAAACACCTTTTCCGAGCATGACCTGCGAACGCTGAAAGAGCTTCTGGTGAATTCATTCACCAGCAAAAGCAAGAATCGACCGACACGAGAATCGGCGATCTCGTTTTTTCGGCAATTCCAGCAAGTCAACGCCAGGCTGCGCAAACAGGCTTTCCCGGGGCGCAAGGCGCCGCTGTTCAACGATGACTTCTCCGAGTATCCCGTTGACAAGAGCGCGCCCGCCGAGACGGTAGACCTCGGGGTCATATGTGACGTCCTGCTGAAAGCATGGCTAGAACAGGCCAAGCAGGCCAGCCAAGCCAAATTTCTTGAAGCGAGAAAGATGCGACGCGGCAAAGCGAGTTCCGGCGCGAAGCGACTCCTTCACTTCTGCGCGGCAGCGGTCCGCCGGATCATCCCCGGCCGGGAACACGCAAGATGAAAGCGTTCGGGATGCCCAAGCAGATCGGCCCGCTGTTGTTCCTTCTGCTCACCTGGCTGACCGACCCCGGGACGGCGGGCGCAGTGCCGCCGCCGCCAAGCGCTCCGGTCGGCATCAACAAATTCGACCTGTTCACCCAGTACACAGGCACCGCGAGCGGATGCAACGGGACCGAAGCCTGCCGGCGGGTAACGCGGGCGATGGCCCGCAAGGCGCTGGACGATGCGAAGGACGCCGGTGTCAACTTCGTGCGCGTTTCGATGAGTGGGCGCACCGCTGAAGGGGGCGATGACAACGACGCCGATGTTCCCAAGAGTGGGACCGACAGCCTGGCGCTTTGGCGCACAGACCCGACGAGATTCTGGCAACAGGTGGACGTGATGATGGACGACCTGGATGCGCGCGGCATGCATATCGTTCCCGTATTGATGTGGGGCGGACAGAAGTTTCCACTCATGGCCGGCGAAACCATCGGGGATCTGCTGAACGATCCGAATTCGAGATCCTGGGGGCTTCTATCGTCCTTCGTGACCGATTTTGTTACGCGTTATCGCAAACGGCCCACCGTATTGTTTTACGAATTGACCAACGAATTCAATAATTCGGTCGATCTCGACCATGAGCGTCGCTGCGCGAAATCCCGCAAGCGATTTTGCGGCGTGATGGTTAACTTCACCACGGATGAGATGGTCGCCTTTACCAAGCGTTTTGCCGCCCTGATTCGCAGCTTGGACGACACCCGCCTGATCAGTTCGGGGTTCACGATTCCGCGCGGTTCGGCTGGACACCTGCGGGCGCGGCCCGAATGGTCGATCGGTGGGCCGGACTGGTCGCCGGATAACCGTGAGCAGTTCGCGAAGAACCTCAAGGATATCCATGCTGGGGTGGATATCATTTCCATCCACCTTTACGGCGGCGACAGGAACGAGCGCTTCGGGTCCGGGGATGTCGTGGATCTGCTGGCTGAGGCGAAACGCGTCGCGGACGAAGTGGGCAAGCCACTGTTTGTCGGGGAATTCGGCGAAGTGGATCCCATGAGTGCCGGGCCAGGCACCCATACTGCCCGCATGATCGACAAGATAGTCGAACTGCGCGTGCCCTACAGCGCAGTCTGGGTGTGGGAGTTCTACCAGAACAAGCCTTACGCCACGCATGACACCAAGCCGAGCAAGCTGAGTCTGGAGCCTGGGTATACGGATTATCTGATCGGCCGAATCAGGCAGGCCAACACCGGGAGCAGCGGGGCCAAACTCCAGACAAAGGATTCGCGCCCGCCGCGCGTGGTGCTAACCTGGCCGCTCGATTGCAGCGAGTTAAGTAGCGGGCAATCGATACATGCGGTTGCGAGCGACGATTCCGGCGTCGTAGATCGCGTGGAGTTTTGGCTGGATGATCTTAAGCTGGGCGACGACGCGACCATTCCTTATAGCCATGGGTTTGCAGCGCAAAACGTCAGCGCCGGTGAACATCGACTTAGCGCGCGTGCTTTTGACGCCTCGGGAAACCGGTCCGAATTCGTGACCAAAGTACTTTTCGCAAGCGGATCGAAGCAAAGAAAAGACTGCCTTGTTGCCGTCAGGGCCGGGCAGTAGATTGAATGAAAGCGAATTTTAGTTCCGCTGCGATCGTTGCGTGCCCTGATAGAACATTTCGTTGACAAACGCAAATCGGGCAGTATACTGCCCACGCCGTGATTCGGCGTTCACTTAAAAGCCATGCATTTTCGCATTCGAAAAAACGTCGTTCAGCTTGTCAGAACCACCTACAACCCGGAAACCAGGAAGCCCAAAGCCATGGTGATCGGGCGCATACCACTGGAAGAGTCCGAAATCCCGGAGGAATTGCGTACACAGCTTTCTCCTTCCGAGTTGGCGGAAGCGGAAGCCTGGATGGCCAAGAGGCACCGGACCACGACATTGCGCGAAGAGTTGGCTGCATTGATGCTGCCTGAAACTCTGGCAATGGCGAATCGCTGGTTTGTACGTCAGGGTGAATCGGAAGCGGCCGGCGCTGTAGCCTCGGAAGTAATGCCGGAATTGCAGGCGCTGCGTAAAACTCTTAACAAACACAACTTATTGGGGTGATCGTTCACCTGTGTCGTGTTTTTTTTCCTGCAATTGTGCAGGGGAACACCGCCAACAGAACGCCGGTTATCCTGGATCAACTTCTGAAAGGAATTCAAATGACATTGAATGAGACTATTCAAGCTGCAAAGCAGGGAAACGAAGCAGCGTTCGCCGATGTACCGGAAAAGCGCGTTCTGGCGATCGTTCGCGCCGTGCTGAACGAAGTGAACAGACAGGTTCGCGAAGCTCAAGAGGGACAGGTCATCCTGGCGGGCTTCGGCAGGTTCGTGGTCAAGGAAAAAGAAATCGAAAAAGACGGAGAGAAGGTAATGAAGCGCAGGGTGTTGTTTCGCGCCGCGCCGCTGAAGGCCAGTAAGGCGCCAGCCGCTACCGCGAAGCAAGCTAAGGCTGGTAGAGTACGCAGGGCTGCAAAAACCGGCGAATGAGTCGTAGCGTTCGGCGCGAGAACGCAGGTCGGCGGAAACGAGATGGCCCGCCTTTGCGGCCCTCATTCTGGGGGCCGTTTGCTTCTTAGAGGCGGCTCCAAAACCGCCTTATAGTTGGCGACCTGAATTCGCTCTGCAATGCAGTATCGTCATGACTTCGACCGCGTACGGCGTGTCCGCTCAGGGTTGTATGGCAATTTCTTTAGTCATGAATAGCGTTGCCACTCAGCTAGCAAGGCTTACGCAGCCGATTTAACATTCTCGCGAACTCAAGTTCGTAGATTCATTTTAATTCCTGCTGAGTTACTGGTTTCTCGAATATTGTCCAACCTAAAATGGCGATGATCATCGGTGCAGGTTTTGCACATGTCGAATTCCGGCTGGCCTCGCACGAACGAACGACGCAGGTTCTCAAGAAAAGCAGAGTTATAGTTGGACAAAACACCATCGCCGATCTTTCCGACAGCCTGGTCCCAGTAGGGACAAAGACGCGCAGCACCGTTGTGTTGTGCAAACGCATACTTCCAGGGCGCGGTACAGTACGGCTGAGAAATATTCAGAATCTTCAGGCGTCCTATTTCCTGTCTAATTGCCTTGATGTTTCCCCTCAGTTCCGTAATCTCTTTATCGACCAAGATGAACATGTCATCTAATGCCTCCTCAGTGATTGGCTCCTCAATTTGCCTGTCAAGTTCATACGGAGAGCTATGCGGGAACCTTATGGCTCTATGCGTAGCTGTGGCGATGCCAGGAACTGCTTCCGCCAACATACCTTCCCCATCCGCCGCAGCGAAATGCTCCCGTCGCACGTTATTATTAATCACAACACCACTATTCAGTCCAATCCGGCGTGCTCGTTCAATGTGCTCCTGAAAGGCGGGCCAGTCGGAGACTTTCAACTGGAGCTCAGGGGTATGATTCACGGGACTTATATTCACTTCATCTACCCCAACACGTGCTGCGATTGAAAGGACGCCATCAATCTCTCGCACATTGTGGTGGGACAAAACGGTGCTGAAAGCTATTTTCAGTAACGGAAACCTCCTCCTTAGTTCGACAAGACTAGTTACGATGCGGCCGAAATTCGCTCCGACACGCAGTCGCTCGAAAACTGTCGCGGACGCCCCGTCAAAACTGACGTGAACTTTGTCAAGGGAGCCAAAAACATCCATCCGTCGGTGCATAAGAACACCGTTAGTGAACATCTCTGTTTTGCAGCCGAAGAGTC
>JBQGEN010000367.1:0-14401 GCA_052039615.1 Sideroxyarcus sp.
CCAGATCACGGCGGAATTCGCTGCCCTGCCGCAAGTGCGCGCGGTCGCGCTGGCCGGATCGCAGGGAGGCAAGCTCGCCGACGACCGCTCGGATATCGATCTGTACGTCTATGCCGAGCCCGAGCCGCTGGAGGCATGGCGCGCCGGACTGGCGGGAAAGTTCGGCGAACGCGCCAGCATCGGTAACCGCTTCTGGGAACCCGGCGACGAATGGGTCGCATCAAGGACCGGCATCATCGTCGATATCATGTACCGCTCCCCGGCGTGGATCGAGGCGCAGCTCGAGCGCGTGTTGCTGCGGCACGAGGCCTCCATCGGCTACAGCACCTGCTTCGTCCACAACGTCCTGCACTCGCAGGCGCTGCATGACCGCGACGGCTGGTTCGCCGCTCTGCGGGCGCAGGCGGCGCAGCCTTATCCAGAGCCACTGCGGCGCGCCATCGTCGCCAGGAACCACCCCATCCTGCGCAGCACGCTCTCGTCCTACGTGCACCAGATCGCGCTCGCGCTGGCGCGCGACGACCACGTGAGCGTCAATCACCGCATCACGGCCCTGCTGGCGAGCTACTTCGACATCCTGTTCGCGGTGAACCGCCTGCACCACCCCGGCGAAAAACGCCTGGTCGCCTACGTGTTGGCCAATTGCCGGCGGCACCCCCCGCATTTCCAGACGCAGGTGCACGAGCTGCTGCTGGCGATCGCGCCGTCAGGCCGGACGGACCTGTTCGACAAAGTGAACGGCCTGCTGGATGGGCTGGACGACCTGCTCGCGGCCGAGGGACTGATCGCACGCTGACGCGAAGTTGGCGAAGAATGGGAATCGCATGGAACGCGCATTCGGCAAACAAGGCTTCTCCGTCCCGGTGCTGGGCCTGGGCGCGGCGAACATCGGCGATCCCGCGCTGAACGACGCACAGGCCGGAGCGCTGCTCGATCGGGCGCTGGACCTGGGCATCACGCTCATCGACACGGCTCGCAGCTACGGCCTGTCGGAAGAACGCATCGGCCGCCATCTGGCGCAGCGGCGCCGCCGTTTCATCCTCTCGACCAAGGTCGGTTACGGCATTCCGGGCCACGAGGACTGGACCCGCGGCTGCGTCGCGGCGGGCATCGATGCCGCGCTCGAACGCCTGCACACCGACTATCTGGACATCGTGCATCTGCATTCCTGCCCGCTGCAGATATTGCAGCGCGGCGATGTCATCGGTGCGCTGCACCAGGCGCGCGACCAGGGCAAGCTGCGCGTGGCGGCCTATTCCGGCGACAACGCCGAACTGCTTTGGGCGATAGAGAGCGGCCAATTTGGCGGCGTCGAATGCTCGGTGAACCTGTTCGACCAGCGCTGCCTCGAACACGCTCTACCTCTGGCGCAGGCGCAGGGCATCGGCGTGATCGCCAAGCGGCCGTTGGCCAACGCGCCTTGGCGCTTCGCCGCGCGCCCCCTCGGCGATGAGTGCGAAGAATACTGGCTGCGTTGGCAGGCCATGGACATCGAAGCGCACGGCATGGACTGGCCGGAACTGGCCCTGCGCTTCGCCGCCCATGCGCCCGCGGTGTGCTGCGCCATCGTGGGCACGGCATCGATCGCACATCTGGTGAAGAACAAGGAATATGCCGACCGGGGACCGCTGCCGCCCGCGCGGTTCGAAGCCATCCGGCGCGCCTTCCACATGCATGACGACGACTGGCCGGGCCGGATCTAGCGCTCATCATCAGGCCTGCACCTGAACTCGCCGCGCTGCGGAGAAGAAATCGCCTCGTGTACACTCTCGGCCTTGGACCAACTTGTCGAAAAGGGAATCGGGTCATGAACGGTGCGGTGCGAACGATCTTCGGTCTGGCGGCTCTTCTGTGGCTGCAGTCGGCATGGTGCGGCGAGGCGATCTCCGGCACGGCCGAGGAATGCATCAGCGAGCCGGTATTCGAGGGCAAGGTCTGCACCGTGCAGGCCAACCCCGACGCCAGTGTCGGCGTGATCCTGATTCATGGTCTCGGCGGCTCGGTCGACGACTGGAAGAACACCCTCCCCGCGCTGGCCAGGGATCTTCATGTGGTCGCATTCGACCTGCCCGGTTTCGGCAAGTCGGACAAAGGCAGCCAGGAATATTCGCCCACCCGCTATGCGCGCCTGGCGCACTTCCTGGCCGACCGCTATTTTCAGAACAAGGCCTATCACATCGTCGGCCACTCGATGGGCGGCGCCATTGCCCTGCGCTTCGCCGCCCAGCGTCCGCAACGCTTTCAGCGGCTGGTGCTGATCGACGCCGCAGGCATCCTGCATCCGCAGGTGATCTCCAAGTTCCAGGCCGGCTCGCTGCTGGAACGGGCCAGCGGCGTGAAGCAGACGCGCGGTTTCGCCGAGCGCCTCTCCGGCAAGATCCTGGAGCAGGTGGACAGAATGCCCATCTCGCCCATCGACATCGCCAACTCCGCGCTGGGGCGCGACCAGGTGCTGCAGGGCGGCCCGGAAAAGATCGCGGCGCTCGAACTGGCCGGGGAGAACTTCAGCTACGCCATCGGCTCGGTCACCGAACCCACCCTCATCATCTGGGGCGACGACGACCTGACCGTTCCGCTGCGCACCGGCCAGGTGCTGGCCGCGCGCATGGCTCTGGCACGGCTGGAGGTGATCGCCGATGCCGCCCATGAGCCCATGCAGGATCAGGCCGAACGAACCAATGCGCTGCTCGCAAGACACCTGCTGGCCAGCGAAAGCGACCTGGCCGGGCAATTCCGGCGCAGCCCGCCCCTGCCCGCATGGAACAGTGATCGCGTGGGCAGTTGTTCCGGCAAATCCGGCATGGTGTTCGAGGGGGACTACCGCAGCATCGAGCTGCGCGACTGCAGCAGCATCACGATCCGCAATGCGCGCGTCGGCCACCTGAGCGCGGTCAACTCCCGCGTGGCCCTGTTCGATACCGACATACTCGGGAAAGAAGAAGGACTGCTGGCGGACAATTCCGACGTCACCATCACCAACGGCGACATCTCGGGCGTGGTCGCCGTCAACGCCAAGTACAGCCGCCTCGACCTGGCCGGCGTCCACCTGCAAGGAAGCCAGGATGCCGTCAAGGCAATGGAGAGCAAGATCGTGTTCTCGATCAGCCAGGTGCACAGCCCGCACACGGACGGCGCCATGCATGCCTTCAAGAGCATGGCGGACGGCGTGCTGTGAACCGTTATGGTTCGCCCGGCTTGTCCTGCGGGCAAATATCAAGCTAACATCCCGCTCCCTGAATTCAACTCGAAACTCGCCATCATGTCAGCCAGCCACCTCTCCCGTATCGGTACCCCGCTCAGCCCATCCGCCACCAAGGTCTTGTTTTTAGGGGCCGGAGAACTCGGCAAAGAGGTCGTCATCGCTCTGCAGCGCCTGGGGGTGGAGGTGATCGCGGTGGACCGTTATGCCGATGCGCCGGGCATGCAGGTGGCGCACCGCTCGCACGTCATCACCATGACCGATCCGGTCGCGCTGCGCGCGGTGATCGAAAAGGAACGTCCCGACCTGGTGGTGCCCGAGATCGAGGCCATCGCCACATCCGTGCTGGCCGACATCGAGAAGGAAAAGATCGCCGAAGTGATCCCCACCGCGCGCGCCGCCCAGCTCACCATGAACCGCGAAGGCATCCGCCGCCTGGCCGCCGAAGAGCTTGGCCTGCCGACATCGAAATACGTTTTCGCCAATTCGCTCGAAGAACTGCAGGCCGCCATCGACGGCGGCATCGGCTTCCCCTGCCTGGTCAAGCCGGTGATGTCCTCCTCCGGCAAGGGCCAGTCGTTCCTGCGCGGTCAGGACGATGTGCAGAAGGCATGGGACTACGCGCTGAAATCCGGCCGCGTCAAGGAAGCGCGCGTCATCGTCGAAAGCTTCATCGACTTCGAATACGAGATCACCCAGCTCACCGTGCGCGCCATCGGCGAGTCGGGCAACGTGGAGACCTTCTTCTGCGAACCCATCGGCCATGTGCAGAAGTCCGGCGACTACGTCGAATCCTGGCAACCGCAGATCATGTCGCCGGTGGCGCTGCAACGCGCACGCGACATGGCCGCCAAGGTCACCGGCGCACTCGGCGGCCGCGGCATCTTCGGCGTGGAGCTGTTCGTCCGCGGCGACGACGTATGGTTCTCCGAAGTCAGCCCGCGCCCGCACGACACCGGCCTGGTCACTCTCGCCACGCAGCGCCAGTCCGAATTCGAACTGCACGCGCGCGCCATCCTCGGCCTGCCGGTGAACACCGAACTGCGCCGCCCCGGTGCATCGGCCGTGATCTACGGCGGCATGGAAGAAAAAGGCATCGCCTTCGAAGGCGTGGCCAAGGCGCTCGCCGTGCCGGAATCCGACATTCGCCTGTTCGGCAAACCGGAAAGCTTCCTCAAGCGCCGCATGGGCGTCGCCGTCTGCAACGCGGACGACACCGACGAAGCCCGCCGCCGCGCCCAACTGGCGGCATCGCTGGTGAAGCCGGTGAAGGGCTGAGTCAATCACAGACCCGGATCAGGTGCCCCCTGATCCGGGTTTTCGTTTTTCTGCTCCGCAAAAACCGTTCACGCTTCGACAGGCTCAGCGCGAACGGACTTGTCTCCCCAGAAATTTCAACCGGCTTTTTGTACGGTACGCAGCGCATCGCGCACGATGGGCATCAGCGCGTCATCGCCGTTGCGGATAACATGCTCTTGCAGCGCGCTGCGCATGCGCGGCTCCCAGTTCCTCTGGATATGCGCCGCGACTCCCGCCACCGCTTGCTCGCGATCGGGCATGGCCTCGAAAAAGGCGCCGATCTGGTTGGCCATCTTGATGAGTTTGGCTGAATTCATTTTGCGATTCCTTGCAATCGTGATGCATGAGAATAAACGGCGCAGTTAGCCCCGCGCAAGAAACCGACCAGCGTGACATCCAGCTTCTCGGCCAGGCGCACGGCGGCGGCAGTGGGCGCGGAAACGGCGGCGAGGATGCCATAGCCCTGTGCGGCGGATTTCTGCACCATCTCGAAACTGGCGCGGCTGGTGATGAGCAGCGCGCCGCCGGGGTTGGCATCGGCTCGCGCCAGCGCCCCCAGCGTCTTGTCGAGCGCATTGTGGCGGCCGACGTCTTCGCGCACATGGCTGATGCTGCCGTCCTCCGCGATGCGGCATGCGGCATGCACGGCTCCGGTGGCGTGTTGCAGGATCTGCAGATCGGGCAGGCGGCGCATGCCCTCATACAACGCGGCGACGGGAAATGGCGCGGCATCCGCCACCGGCGGCAGGTCGCGCATGACCTGCGCCAGCGTTTCCGCACCGCACAAGCCGCAACCGGTGCGTCCGGCCTGGCTGCGACGGTGTTCCTTGAGCCGGGCGAACGCGCCGCCCGCGATCCTGAGATGCAGCGTGATGCCCGCCTCCGCTTCCGTGATCTCGATGTCGAACACCTCGCTGCGCTTGTCCACGATACCTTCGGTCAGGCTGAAGCCCAGCGCGAAATCTTCGAGGTCGGCTGGCGTGGCCAGCATCACGGTGTGCGAGATGCCGTTGTATTCGAAGGCGACCGGCACCTCCTCGGCCACTGTGTCGAGGGTGGCGATGCCGTCCGAGCGTACTACCGACAATTGGGTTTGCGTATCCATAAATCCAGAAAACCTGCAGTCAACGAGTAGGTCGGGTTACGCGTGCCAACCCGACCTATGAGCTGCGAGGGAAGAACGTTATTGCTTTGCGCCCGCCAGCAACTTCTTCTGCTCCTCGTCCTCGCGCGCATTGCGCTTCTGCCACTCCGACGGCTGCTCCACCTTCACCAGTTGCACCGCCGTCACCTTGTACTCGGGGCAATTGGTCGCCCAGTCGGAGTTGTCGGTGGTGATGACGTTGGCACCCGACTCGGGGAAATGGAAGGTGGTGTAGACCACGCCGGGCTGCATACGCCCGGTCACGGTGGCGCGCAGCACGGTGTCGCCCGCGCGCGACTGGATGCCGACCCAGTCGCCCTGCTTGATGCCGCGCTCCTCGGCATCGTGCGGGTGGATCTCCAGCACGTCTTCGCCATAGAACTGCACGTTCTCGGTGCGCCGCGTCTGCGCGCCGACGTTGTATTGCGACAGGATGCGCCCGGTGGTGAGCAGCAGCGGGAAGCGCGGCGTGACCTTCTCGTCGGTCGGCACGTATTGCGTATTGAAGAAGCGCCCCTTGCCGCGCACAAAACCGTCCACGTGCATGAGCGGCGTGCCTTGCGGCTTCTTGTCGTTGCACGGCCATTGCACGCTGCCCATTTCTTCGAGCTTGGCATAGCTGACCCCGGCGAAGGTCGGCGTCAGATGCGCAATCTCGTCCATGATCTGCGACGGGTGGTCGTAGTGCATCGGGTAGCCCAGCGCGGCAGCCAGTCCCAGCGTCACGTCCCAATCGGCCTTGCCGGCCAGCGGCGGCATGACCTTGCGCACGCGCGAGATGCGGCGCTCGCCGTTGGTGAAGGTGCCGTCCTTTTCCAGGAACGATGCGCCGGGCAGGAACACATGCGCGTACTTGGCCGTCTCGTTGAGGAACAGGTCCTGCACCACCACGCATTCCATCGCGGCGAGCGCCGCCTGCACATGCTGCGTGTTGGGATCGGACTGCGCCGGGTCTTCGCCCTGGCAATAAAGTCCCTTGAACGAACCGTCCAGCGCGGCTTCCAGCATGTTAGGGATGCGCAGGCCTGGATCGGGTTGCAGGCTCACGCTCCACGCTTTCTCGAACAGCTCGCGCGTGGCGCTGTCGGACACATGGCGATAGCCGGGATAGATGTCGGGGAAGCCGCCCATATCGCAGGAACCCTGCACGTTATTCTGCCCGCGCAGCGGGTTCACGCCCACGCCGTCGCGCCCGACGTTGCCGGTGGCCATGGCGAGGTTGGCGATGGCGATCACCGCCGTCGAACCCTGCGAATGTTCGGTCACGCCCAGACCGTAAAAGATGGCCGCGTTGCCGCCCGTGGCGTACAGGCGCGCCGCCGCGCGCACGTCGGCGGCAGGCACGCCGGTGACGGCTTCCATCGCTTCGGGCGAATTGGCAGAACGCGCGGCGAATTCGCGCCAGTCGTCGAACGCCTGCTTCTCGCAGCGCTCGGCGATGAATTTTTCGTTCACCAGACCTTCGGTGACGATCACATGCGCCAGTGCGGAAAGCATGGCGACGTTGGTGCCGGGTTTGAGTTTCAGGTGATGGGTGGCACGCGCATGCGGCGCGGTCACGATGTCGATCTCGCGGGGGTCGATCACGATGAGCTTCGCCCCCTCGCGCACGCGACGCTTGAGGCGCGAGCCGACCACCGGATGGCCTTCGCTGGGATTGGAGCCGATGAGCAGGATCACATCGGATTTTTCCACCGACTTGAAGGTCTGCGTGCCCGCCGAGGTGCCCAGCGTCTGGCCGAGGCCGTAGCCCGTAGGCGCATGGCACACGCGCGCGCAGGTATCTACGTTGTTGTTGCCGAACGCTGCGCGCACCAGCTTCTGCACCAGGAAATCTTCCTCGTTGGTGCAGCGGCTGGAGACCAGCGCGCCGACGGAACCCTTGCCGTACTTTTTCTGGATACGGCGGAACTCCTTCGCCGCATAGTCGAAGGCTTCCTCCCACGACACCTCGCGCCACGGGTCGCCGATCTTCGCGCGGATCATCGGTTTGGTGATGCGGTCCTTGTGCGTGGCATAGCCCCAGGCGAAGCGGCCCTTGACGCAAGCATGGCCTTCGTTGGCCTTGCCGTCCTTCCACGGCGTCATGCGCACGACCTGCGTGCCCTTCATCTCGGCCTTGAATCCGCAGCCCACGCCGCAATACGCGCAGGTGGTGATGACTTCGCGTTCCGCACTGCCCAGCTTGACCGCGCTCTTCTCGATCAGCGCCGCGGTCGGGCAGGCGTTGACGCAGGCTCCGCAGGAGACGCAATCGGAATCCATGAACGACTCGCCCTGCCCCGCCGTCACGCGCGAACCGAAACCGCGCCCGGAGATGGTCAGCGCGAACGTGCCCTGCTGTTCCTCGCATGCGCGCACGCAGCGGTTGCACACGATGCACTTGGCAGGGTTGTGGATGAAATAGGGATTGGAGATGTCTTTCTTCGCGTTGGTGAAATGGTTCGCGCCCGCGCTGCCGTAGCGCACCTCGCGCAGGCCGACCGCGCCCGCCATGCTTTGCAGTTCGCAGTTGCCGCTGGCGGCGCAGGTGAGACAGTCGAGCGGATGGTCGGAGATGTACAGTTCCATCACGTTGCGGCGCAGCTCCGCCAGCTTCGGTGTCTGCGTCTTCACCGTCATGCCCGCCTCGGCCGGCGTGGTGCACGATGAAGGATAGCCGCGCCGGCCTTCGACCTCGACCAGGCACAGGCGGCAGGAGCCGAACGGCGCGAGGGAATCGGTGGCGCACAGTTTGGGGATCATCACGCCCGCCTTCACCGCGGCGCGCATGAGCGAAGTGCCGGCAGGCACGCTGACGGGCACGCCGTCGATGTTCAGCGTCACCTCGCGCTCGGATTCGACAGCCGGAGTTCCGTAATCAAGTTCGTTCATTGAGATGCTCCAGTGGAACAAAACTGTTCCTTCCCCCTTGCAGGGGGAAGGTTAGGATGGGGGCTGACTCGATGGGTGCACAACGTTTCTACCCGCTCCCTAGCCCTCCCCCTGCAAGGGGGAGGGAATATGGTTGCGAACGGAGTCATTCAAAATCCTCCGGGAAATGATTGAGCGCCGACAGCACGGGGTACGGCGTCATGCCGCCCATCGCGCACATCGAGCCGCAAGTCATGGTGTCGCACAGGCTGCGCAGCAAGGGAATCTGCGCGCTGTCTCCGGCACGGATGCGGTCGATGACTTCGACGCCGCGCGTGGAGCCAATGCGGCAGGGCGTGCACTTGCCGCAGGATTCGTTAACGCAGAACTGCATGGCGTAGCGCGCCTGCTTCGCCATATCCACGCTGTCGTCGAAGGCGACGATGCCGCCGTGGCCAAGCGCGGCGCCGATGGTGGCGAAGGCTTCGTAGTCGAGCACCGTGTCGAACTGCGAGGCAGGCAGGTACGCGCCGAGCGGCCCGCCCACCTGCACCGCACGCAGCGGACGGCCCGAGCGCGAGCCGCCACCGTAGTCGTACAGCAGTTCGCGCAAGGTCGCACCGAACGGCACTTCGACCAGTCCGCCGAACTTGATGTTGCCCGCGAGCTGGAACGGCAGCGTGCCGCGCGAACGACCAACACCGAGGTCACGGTAGAACGTTGCGCCCTGCGCGAGGATGTCCGGCACGCTGGCGAAGGTGATGACGTTGTTGATGACGGTGGGCTGGCCGAACAGGCCGGAGATCGCGGGCAACGGCGGCTTGCTGCGCACGATGCCGCGTTTGCCTTCGATGCTTTCCAGCATGGCGGTCTCTTCGCCGCACACGTAGGAACCTGCGCCCATGCGCACTTCGATGTGGAATCCACCCAACCATTCGCCCGCGTTCTTCAGTGCGGCTTCCAGTGTGGCGATGGCGTGCGGATATTCGGAACGCACATAGATGTAGCCGCGTGCTGCGCCAACCGCGAGCCCGGCGATGGCCATGCCTTCGAGCAGACAGTACGGGTCGCCTTCCATCAGCATGCGGTCGGAGAAGGTGCCGGAGTCGCCCTCGTCGGCGTTGCACACGATGTATTTCTGCGCAGCCTGCGTTTCGAGCACGGTCTTCCATTTGATGCCAGTCGGGAACGCCGCGCCGCCGCGGCCGCGCAGGCCGGAGTCGGTGACTTGCTGCACGATGGCGGCAGGCTGCATGGCGCGTGCCGCCGCCAGGCCCTTGCCGCCGCCGTGCGCGAGGTAATCGGCTAGCGAGCGCGGATCGACCACGCCGACGCGGCGCAGGCTGACGCGCTGTTGTTGCGCGAGATACGGATGCGCTTCAATGTCGCCTAGGCGCAGCGCATGCTTGCCGCCAGTGAGGAAATTTGCGGCGAACAATCTGGGCACATCTGCCGCGATCACCGGACCGTAGGCGATACGCCCCTGCGCGGTGACGACCTCGACCAGCGGCTCAAGCCAGAACAGTCCGCGCGAACCGTTGCGTACAATGTCGATGTCCGCGCCGTGCTTCGCCGCCTCGGCGGCGACAGCCGCCGCGACTGTATCCGCGCCGAGCGCCAGCGCGGCCGCGTCGCCGGGAACGTAAAGCGTGATACTCATGCTTTCTCTCCGAGCTCGTGCATCAATGCATCGAACTTCTCCGGCGTCACCCGCGCATGCAGTTCGGTCTCATCGATCCGGATATTGGGACCGACGGAACACAGGCCCAGGCAATACGCCGGCTCCAGCGTGACATTCGCTCCCTGCAAACGCTTCGCCGCATGCGCCGCCAGCGCCTCGCTGCCGTTGGCCTGGCAAGCCTCGGCGCAGCAAACCTGCACCACATGTTTGCCCGGCGGCGTCTGGCGGAAGTGGTGGTAATAGGTGATCACGCCATGCACTTCGGCGCGCGACAAGTTGAGCTGCTTCGCAATCAGCGGCACAGCGTCTTCCGGCACATAGCCCAGTTCGTGCTGGATGTCGTGCAAGATGGGCAGCAACGCTCCGAGCTGATGCTGGTGTCTGGTGAATATGGTATTCAAGGTTGCATTCATGCGGCAATTCCCCTCAACTGATCCCGAGCAATGCCCGGATCCCGATTTTACGAAGGCGGCATTATCCGCTCGGGGAGCCGAATCTGTATATTTTATCGGATGACTGTTGCCGAGAAATCACTGAGTAGCCGATATTGGGGCGGATAAAGGAATGCCCAGAATTCCGTGTCAACGGGATTTCTTTGACTGCGGCTGCCTCTCAAACAGACAGCCGAGTAAGGAAAAGGGCCATCCCTTATGGCAGGTAGGTCAGAACCACACTCGCGGCCAGCGCGTTACCGGCCACGTCCGTGATACCCGTACCGACCGTCACGCTATTCGTGTTAACGCATGCAACAGGCGCAGAGAAATCCAGCACCACCGTCGTAGGCGAAGTCAGTTTTGCCGCGCTGATAGTGTCTGCACTGGTGTAATTGGTCACGGTCTCGGCAGCGATCACATCCAGCGGTTCGCTGAATGTAAATTGCACCTGCCCGTTGGTTGTCGTCGTGACAGGAGTTGTGATCACGGTGAGGCTGTCTCCGCCCGGTGCGACGCATATCCCCGAGGTTCCAACTGCAGCAGGCGCGACCACATCCTTGATCGTCAGTTCGTTGCTCGGCGCCGATTCGATCAGATCCGAGTTGATCGATGTGACGCGGTAGACATAACCTTGCGCAACTTCAGTTGACGGCAACAGGGTGAAACCCGACAGCGCAAAGGTATCTGCATAGGTCGAGGCTGTCACCGGTCCTGCCAACAAAACGAACGGTTCGGGAACGCTCGAAGGGATATTGTTCCTGGTAGAACGATAAATGTTGTACCCCTTCGTAGCCCCAAGCACGGGTTGCCAATCCAGCGTGATGCTCGTTGCATCCCGATCCAACCCGGGAGCATCAGGACTCAGGATAACGGGAGCGTCGGCAAGAACTCCGCCGTTCGTGGTAAAAGCCAGCAAATTGCCCGCCGTCAATACGGGACTGTTTGCCAAACCGTTACCCGCGTTGTCTTTCAGCTTGCCGAGAACAGTTGCGCTAACCGGAGATACAAGAGACAGATCGACCGTGAATTTCGACGAAATCCCGGTATCCGGGAGAGTGATGGTCAGGACATCAAAGGTCGCGTTCCAGGACATGGTATGAGCATAGTTGCCTGCTGCCTTCTTGCCGCCATACGACACATTGATGTCGTGATAGATATTGTCCAGAACGGACGGATTCGGAACGCTGTACGCGTTTTGTCTGATCGGTTCATTGAAAGTGAAAATGACATCCACGGTTCCCGGCGCGATGTCTGCATTATTCTCAGGAGAGGCCGTAATGATTCGCGGAGAATAGGTATCCGTGCCACTGAGAATCAAGGCAGAACCGCCGCCCAACGGCAGCAACAAGGCTTGATTATCCGACAGCGTAACCGTTGTCACGCTCCCCTGCATCGCACCATCGCTGGTTCTGCCAACCAGCCTGTAGTTAAAGCCGGCTTCGAGATTGGCAAACGCATATGCCCCAGTGACTGCATCTGATGTCGTAGTGCGAATGATATTGCCCGCCATCCCGGCCGTATTATCCTGCAGCTCGACAATCGCTCCGCCCAACGTCAACAAACCACTATCTCCCACCACACCTTGAATTGAAGCCGACAGTCTCCCGACTTCGAAATCGTGGCTGGCCGATGTGACGGACGTAGGCGCCACTGGCATCGCAAACTTGATGTCCGGATAGCGCGGCGTCGTTGCAGCATTGGTCATATCCACGGGAGACGTAACTTCCGTCAACGTGATGGTGGCTTGATAATCGCGGGCAACCCCTGTTCCTGTCGGATCGTTGGCGGGCACATTGGTCATTTCGAAGTAACCGTTGTTATCCGTGGTCGCACTCCTCACCCCGATTTCCATTTTCGCGCCGACGATGGGCTCGCCAGTCACGGCATCCGTCAACTGCCCCTGCAAGGTCACAGTGGTGGTCGTGCCCGTATCGGAAGCCGGCGCCGGAATCGAGCCGCCGCAACCCGTCATCGCAGCGGCAATCAGTGCGCCCTGAAATAGCCGCACCGCATGACGGACAAATGGAATCACCTTAAGCATCATCACCCTCAAACTCCCTTAACAATTACCTGCATTTACGAGTTCCCGACAACAATCGCCCGCTCGCCACATCCCGCTTGAATCCTGCCAGCTAGAACTGGTAAACAGCGCCGACGGAATACGACGTCGAATCCCAACTGACGGGATTCAGGGTGTAATAGCCCGTCCCCCCATACGAAAAATTCGTCTGGTCGTATCCTGACCATGTGCTCCATTTCTGCCGCTCCAGCGAGACATTCAGCAGAAAATTCCTGCTAAATCGATAAGCAGCACTGACGGACGCCAATATCCCGTGACCCTCTGCTACATGTCTGAAGCTCACCGGATGCGCCAGGTCATCGCGCAAGTTCCAATCCGCCTCGGCCGTGTAGTCCCCCCAGTGGTACTCCACTGTGGAATTCAGCGACAATTTTTCTCCCAGTCCGAGCAACACATCCAAACCACCCCAATATCCTTTCCACTGCGCGGCGTAGCTGTTGTTCAGCCCCGCAAGCGTCCCGTTGGCCGGAATGGTTTGCTGCCCCTCGTACATGGTCAGACTCTGTTGGTGAATGGATAAGCCAACCAACGGGACGACGATCAATGCCCCGCCGGACTCAAGATCGAACAGCCTGAGTTTCCTGCCCAGACCCACACTGATATCGCGCACTGCACCGCCAGTCTTGCTGTCCGACCGGGAAAACTCCTGGGTGCGATCACTCGCGGCGTAATCCGAATCCCGATTGTTCCCGGACTTCACAGCCCCGGTGGAATATATTCCGCGAATCATCCAGTCACTTCCCAGATTGAGCTTGCCTGCTGCACGCAGTTGCGCAATGACAGTGTCCTTCCACTCCACCTCGGAGGCAATATTGATCCCCCCGTCTGCGATGCTCCAGCTCAATTCATCCTTGCGGTAACCGACGCTGACGGAATATTCAAAGGGGGACTCGATCGATTCGCGCACTGCGAACCGCTTGGCCAACTGGGTCTCCTCATCCTTGACCTCAAATGGCTTGCTTGCCAAGTCATCAGCAATCGCAGCCATTGGAGCGAATGCAAAACAAGACGAGGCGAACGCTACTGCCAGGATTCGTCCTGGAAACGCCGCATCCACCCGCCAGAGTCCGCTCAAGCTATGGAAAAACACACTATGTTTCATGGACACCCTAAATTATCAATGCAGCAGCAAGCCGTTCGCGCTGGCCAGATCGTCCACAGTCAGAATGCCGGCCGCGGCCTTCAGCTTCAGCGCCTGGAACAACGTCTCATAACGCGCTTTGACCAGATCCCGTTTCGCGGTGTAAAGCTGCTTTTCTGCATTCAGCACGTCGATGTTGTTATAGATGCCCCGTTCATATCCGGCATGACTGCCATCGACCGCGCTCTGGCTGGATTCGACCGCCGACACCAGCGCTGCGATTTGCGACAAACCGTTTACCACGCCGGCAAAGGCCAGCCGCGCATCGGTGGCCGCCTGGCGCTTCGCCACCTCCAGCTCTGCGCCTGCCCGATATTTGTTGGCCATCGCTTCCGCGACGCGAGAACTGGTACCGCCACCCGCAAAAAGAGGAACGGTAAATTGCACCCCCACCTGCCTGTTTTGTCCTCGCCAGGCATAATCGGTCGGCATCGTCGTGCTACCGGACGAATAGTTCTCTCCATAGGAAGCAACAAGATCCAGCGTAGGCGTATGCTCTGCCCTGACCTTGCCGACCACGGCTTCGGAAACCAGCAGCCCGGATTGAGCGGCACGCACTGCCGGATTATG
>JBQGEN010000368.1:0-2735 GCA_052039615.1 Sideroxyarcus sp.
TACACCCAGGTGTTCGGCGACTGGCTGTGCGACATGGCGGCAGCGGACGAGCAACTGGTCGGCATCACCCCGGCGATGTGCGAAGGCTCGGGCATGGTCGAGTTCGCCGAGCAGTTCCCCTCGCGCTATTTCGACGTCGGCATCGCCGAGCAGCATGCGCTCACCTTCGCGGCGGGACTCGCCTGCGACGGCTACAAGCCGGTGGTGGCGATCTACTCCACCTTCCTGCAGCGCGCCTACGACCAGCTCATCCACGACATCGCCATCCAGAACCTGCCGGTGATGCTGGCCATCGACCGCGGCGGGCTGGTCGGCGCGGACGGCGCGACGCATACCGGCAGCTTCGACCTGAGTTTCCTGCGCAGCATCCCCAACATGACGGTGATGGCGCCGGCGGACGAGAATGAATGCCGGCTGATGCTCTCCACCGCGTTCAGGCTCAATACGCCGAGCGCGGTGCGCTATCCGCGCGGCAGCGGCCCCGGTGTGGCCGTGCAGAAGAATCTGCACACCGTGCTGGTCGGCAAGGGCGAGATCAGGCGCAGCGGCGAGGGTGTCGCCATCCTGTCCTTCGGTTCCATGCTTGCCGCGTCACTGCAGGCGGGCGAGCGGCTCGATGCGACGGTCGCCAACATGCGCTTCGTCAAGCCGCTGGATGAGGACTTGGTGCTGCAACTCGCACGCGAGCACAGCCTGCTGGTCACGGTGGAAGAGAACACGATCCAGGGCGGCGCCGGCAGCGCGGTGGCGGAATGTCTGGCGCAGCATGGCGTCAATGTGGCGGTGCTGCATCTGGGACTGCCGGACGAATTCCTGGAGCAGGGCGATCCCGTGCAGATGCTGGCCGATTGCGGTCTGGACGCAGCCGGCATCGTCAGCGCCATCGATAAAAGAACACAAAGCTGACATTACCCGACCAAATCGGTTGGGTAATGAGTATAATCCGATTACGACATCACACAGAGAGTTCAACATGAATTCCGTTACACACATCGCCGACGTACAGAGCAGTGTCGACACCCGCCAACTGGCGATCAACAAGGTCGGCATCAAGAGCATCCGCCACCCGGTCGTGGTCCGCGACAAGAGCGTGGGCGTGCAGCACACCATCGCCACGTTCAGCATGTATGTGCACCTGCCGCACAACTTCAAGGGCACGCACATGTCGCGTTTCGTGCAGATCCTCAATCAGCACGGGCGCGAGATCTCGGTGGAATCGTTCGAGGGCATCCTGCGCGAGATGACGGAAAAGCTGGAGGCGCAGTCCGGCTATATCGAGATGTCCTTCCCCTATTTCGTCAACAAGACAGCGCCAGTCTCCGGCGTGCAGAGTCTGCTTGACTACGACGTGACCTTCATTGGCGAGATCGTGGAAGGCAAGTACCGTTTTAACATGAAGGTGCAGATCCCGGTGACCAGCCTGTGCCCTTGCTCCAAGGAAATCTCGGAACGCGGCGCGCACAACCAGCGTTCGCACGTCACCATCACCGTGCGCACCAGGAGCTCGGTGTGGATCGAGGAAGTGGTACGCGTCGCCGAGGAGCAGGCGTCGAGCGAACTGTACGGCTTGCTGAAACGCCCGGACGAGAAATTCATCACCGAACACGCCTACGACAACCCCAAGTTCGTCGAGGACATGGTGCGCGACGTGGCGGCGGTATTGAATGCGGATGACCGCATCGAGGCCTATATCGTCGAATCCGAGAACTTCGAATCGATCCATAACCACTCGGCGTATGCGCTGATCGAGCGGGATAAGACCAAGGATTGAGAGTCCTGGAAGTCTCCGTTCGTGGTGACCCTTTGACTTCGCTCAGGACTAAAGGCCTTGTCGAACCATGAACGGAGGATGAAGAGCGGTCAGAATCGTGCAAAGGCCGCCCTTCGACAGGGGCTCAGGGCGAACGGCGAGTTTTTGCCCCCTTGAAATCCCTCCCGCCCATCCCCATCTCCTGTGCATCTTGAACCAACCCGCAACAGGAGAGAACATGACTGCTAGCACCACCGCCAGCCGCGAGACGCTGGGCTTCCAGACCGAAGTCAAACAGCTGCTGCACCTGATGATCCACTCGCTGTATTCCAACCGCGAGATTTTCCTGAGAGAGCTCATTTCCAACGCGTCCGACGCCTGCGACAAGCTGCGCTTCGAGGCGCTGCACAACGACGCGCTGTACGAGAGCGAGTCCGACCTCAACATCCGCATCAGTTTCGACAAGGAAACGCGCACGCTGACCATCGCCGACAACGGCATCGGCATGAGCCGCGACGAAGTGATCGCCAACCTCGGCACCATCGCCAAGTCCGGCACGCGCGATTTCTTCAGCAAGCTCTCCGGCGACCAGCAAAAGGACGCGCACCTGATCGGCCAGTTCGGCGTCGGCTTCTATTCCGCCTTCATCGTGGCCGACAAGGTCTCGGTGCTGACGCGCCGTGCCGGCGAGAAGGCTGACCAGGGCGTGCGCTGGGAGTCCGACGGCGGCGGCGAGTTCTCTATCGAGATGGTGGACAAGGCCGTGCGCGGCACAGAGATCACGCTGCACCTGCGCGAAGGTCAGGACGATCTGCTGGCAGGATACAAGCTGCGCGAGATCATCCGAAAATACTCCAACCACATCGTGCAGACCATCCTGATGCAGAAGGAAGAGTGGAAGGACGGCGGCTACGTCACCCTGGACGAAGACGAGACCGTCAACCAGGCATCCGCCTTGTGGGCCAAGTCCAAGAACGAGATCACC
>JBQGEN010000369.1:0-2915 GCA_052039615.1 Sideroxyarcus sp.
GCCGCTCAACATCAGCGGCAAGTGGTTCAAGGTCGTGAGCTATGGACTGAACGAGCGGGAGGAGATCGACTACGACGCGGCGGAACGCATTGCGCTCGCCGAAAAGCCCAAGCTGATCGTCACCGGCGCGTCGGCCTATTCGCTCGCCATCGACTGGAAGCGCTTCCGTAATATCGCGGACAAGGTCGGCGCGCTGCTGATGGCGGACATCGCGCACTACGCTGGCCTCATCGCGGTCGGCCTGTATCCGTCGCCCATCGGCATCGCCGACTTCGTCACCACCACCACGCACAAGACCCTGCGCGGTCCGCGCGGCGGCCTGATCCTGGCCAAGGCGGAACACGAGAAGGCGCTTAATTCGGCCATCTTCCCGCAATTGCAGGGCGGTCCGCTGATGCACGTCATCGCGGCCAAGGCGGTGGCATTCAAGGAGGCGGCCAGCAAGGAGTTCAAGGAATACCAGAAACAGGTCATCGACAACGCCCGCGTGATGGCTAAAGTGCTGACCGAGCGCGGTGTGCGCATCGTTTCGGGCCGTACCGACAGCCATGTGTTCCTAGTCGATCTGCGTGCCAAGAAACTCACCGGCAAGGATGCCGAAGCGGCATTGGGCAAGGCTCACATCACCGTGAACAAGAACGCCATCCCGAACGATCCGGAAAAACCCTTCGTCACTTCCGGCATCCGCATCGGTTCGCCCGCGATGACCACGCGCGGTTTCAAGGAGCTGGAAGCCGAGCAGCTGGCGCACCTGATCGCCGACGTGCTGGACGCGCCCAACGACGACGCGGTAATCGCGCGCGTGGTCGGCGAGGTGAAGAAGCTGACCTCCCGCTTCCCGGTGTATGGAGGGTAGTCGTTAGACGCTAGGCGTTTGTCGTTAGTTGGGTTTGTCGCCGCTAAGCGGCGGTTTCTAACTGGCGACTAGGTGCCAACGACTAACGACTGACACATATGAAATGCCCTTTCTGCAAACATCCCGACACGCAGGTTGTTGATACCCGCGAAAGCGAGGAGGGCGACAGCATCCGCCGCCGCCGCCGCTGCCTGTCGTGCGACAAGCGTTTTACCACCTTCGAGACGGTGGAGTTGCGGATGCCGCAGGTGGTCAAGCAGAACGGCATGCGCAGCGAATTCGACGCGGAGAAGTTGCGCACCAGTTTCAATCGCGCGCTGCACAAGCGCCCGGTCCCGACCGAACTGGTCGATGCCGCCATCGATCATGTCACGCAGAAGGTCTTTGCCCTCGGCGAGCGCGAGATTGGTTCGCGCCAGATTGGCGAGATGGTCATGAAAGAACTGCTCAGGCTCGACAAGGTGGCCTACATTCGCTTTGCCTCCGTGTACAAGAGCTTCCAGGACGTCGGCGACTTTTCCGTCGCGATCGATGCCGTCAAGAACGTCAAACGCCGCAAGAACGTGAAGCAATGAACGCCGCCGACAGCCAGTGGATGGCCCAGGCGCTGCGCCTCGCCGAGCGCGGTCTGTATACGACCACGCCCAACCCGCGGGTAGGCTGCGTGCTCGTAAGCGCGGGCAAGGTCGTCGGCGAGGGATGGCACGAGCGTGCCGGCGAACCCCACGCCGAAGTGCATGCCTTGCGCAATGCGGGAAGAGCGGCGCACGGTGCGACCGCCTATGTGACGCTGGAGCCGTGCAGCCACCACGGCCGCACGCCGCCCTGTGCGGAGGCGCTGATCGCGGCAGGTGTGAGCCGTGTCGTATGCGCGATGCAGGACCCCAATCCGCTGGTCGCCGGCAGCGGGCTTGCTCTGTTGCGGGCCGCGGGGATCAAGGTCGAGTGTGGATTGATGGAAGCTGCGGCGCGGGAATTGAACGCCGGTTTCATCACCCGCATGTCGCGCGGCGTCCCCTGGGTGCGCAGCAAGATCGCCGCGAGCCTGGACGGGCGCACCGCATTGGCGAACGGAACCAGCCAGTGGATCACCGGTCCGGCGGCGCGGCGTGATGTGCAGCACTGGCGCGCGCGCTCCTGCGCGGTGCTGACCGGCAGCGGCACGGTGCTGGCGGACGATCCGCGCCTCAATGTCCGGGAGATACGCACGGAGCGCCAGCCGTTGCGCGTCGTGCTCGACGGCCGCTTGCGCACGCCGCCGCAGGCCGCCATCCTGCACGGTGGCGTGCTGATCTATACCGCCGCCGAGCATGCGGCCAAGCGTGCGGCGCTGCAGGCGCAGGGTGCGGAGGTGGTGGTGCAGGCCGGCGCGGACGGAGAGGTGGACCTGCCCGGCGTCATGAACGATCTGGCGCGGCGCGGCATCAACGAGGTGCTGGTGGAGGCCGGGCGCACCTTGAACGGCGCACTGCTGCGGGCGGGACTGGTGGACGAGCTCGTGTTGTATCTTGCGCCGCAGCTGCTCGGTGATGCGGCCTGCGGGCTGGCGGAACTGGGCGAGCTCACGCAGTTGCAGCAGCGCGTGGCATTGCAGTGGCAGGATGTGCGCCACGTGGGCGGCGATCTGCGCATCGTCGCAAGGATTTCTAAAGGAGATTGATCATGTTCAGCGGAATCGTGGCCGATGTCGGCCTTGTCAAATCGGCGCAGGATCGGGAAGGCGGATTGCGCCTGACCGTGGCTACCGAGCATCTCGGTATGGAGGATGTGCAGCTCGGCGATAGCATCGCGGTGAACGGGGTCTGCCTCACCGTGGTGAAGATCGACGGCAATGACTTCACCGTCGAGGTGTCGCGCGAGACTCTGAATTGCACCGCCGGCCTGGACCGGCAGGGCGGACGCGTCAACCTGGAGAAGGCGCTGCGCCTGTCCGACCGGCTCGGCGGGCACCTGGTCAGCGGGCACGTCGATGGCGTGGGCGAAGTGCTGGCATTCGAGGATATCGGCGAGAGCTGGCGTCTGGTGGTGCGCGCTCCGCAGCAGCTGGCGAAATATATCG
>JBQGEN010000370.1:0-7208 GCA_052039615.1 Sideroxyarcus sp.
AGACTAAAGTTTCCACACACTGCTCCGAAACAAGATCAAATCAATCAATTTACAGTTGGCCCGCACGACATATCGCCAGAAACTCCTCGGCGATCAGGGCCGCGCCGCCGATCAGGCCGCCGTCGATGTCCGCCATGGCGAACAGTTCTGCCGCATTCGCCGCCTTCACGCTGCCGCCATACAGCACGACCAGACCCTCCGCGACCTGGGCGTCATGTCCGGCCACGCGCCGGCGAATGAAGGCATGCACCGCTTGCGCTTGCTCCGGCGTCGCAGTCTTGCCGGTGCCGATCGCCCATACCGGCTCGTATGCAACCACCGATTTGCGCAATGCCTGCACGCCGACCAACTTGATCACCGCATCCAGTTGCTCGGCAACCACCGCCTCCGTCGCGCCGCTCTCGCGCTGCTCCAACGTCTCTCCTATGCAAAGGATGGGAACCAGCCCCGCCTTTTGCGCTGCAGCGAACTTTTCCGCCACCAGCCCGCTGCTTTCGCCATAGATGCTGCGCCGCTCGGAGTGTCCGACGATCACATAGGTACATGCAAAATCCGCCAGCATGGCGGCGGACACTTCACCGGTGAAAGCGCCCTTTTCGAGCTGGTGGACATCCTGCGCCCCCCACTTCACCGTCGAAGCGGACAGTTCCTGCCTGAGTTGTGCCAGATAAGGGAATGGTGGACATACCGCCACATCCACACGCGACAGTTGTGCCGCACCGCTTTTCAGAGCCCCCAGCAAGGCCTCGTTCTGAGCCAGGGAACCGTGCATCTTCCAGTTACCAACCACCAAATTGCGTCGCATCAGGATCAACTTCCGACGTTTCAGAAGGCGGCGATAGTACCGATGAAAACCGGAATGGTCAATCCGGCCGCCGGCCGCCCCCACGCCGGCGGCCGGGCGCCGGGGCGCAAAGCGCATCCAGTCGCCATCACGCCGATTGGCGCATTGTGTAATAATTATGTAATAAGTCCGCACTAAGATGCGTCTCGCTGGCAAACGGCAAGCAAACGAACCACACTTTGAGGAGAAACTTGAAATGAGCAAACTGAATCGGCTTCTCGGCAACATCGGTCTGTCCGCGGCCCTGCTTTCTGCCGGCGTCGCATACGCCGGCGACATCACCGGCGCGGGAGCCACCTTCCCCTATCCGATCTACGCCAAGTGGGCGGAAGCCTACAAGACACAGACCGGTACGGGCATGAACTACCAATCCATCGGTTCCGGCGGCGGCATCAAGCAGATCAAGGCCAAGACCGTGGACTTTGGCGCATCCGACGCCCCCTTGAAACCGGAAGAATTGGGACTTGGCGGCCTGACACAATTCCCGACCGTGATCGGCGGAGTGGTGCCGGTCATCAACGTCAGCAGCATTGCCGCTGGCCAACTCAAACTGACCGGCGAAACGTTGTCCAACATCTATCTGGGCAAGATCACCAAGTGGAACGACCCGCGCATCGCCGCTGACAACCCGGGCCTCGCCCTGCCCGGCGACAACATCACCGTGGTCCACCGTTCCGACGGCTCGGGCACCTCTTTCATCTTCACCACCTATCTGTCCCAGGTCAATCTGGAGTGGATGCGCAGTGTAGGGGCCGGCACGGCCGTGCAATGGCCGGTCGGCACGGGTGGCAAAGGCAACGAAGGGGTCGCTTCCTACGTGCAACGCATTAAGAACTCCATCGGCTATGTGGAATATGCCTATGCGATGCAGAACAAGATGACCTATGTGCAGCTGAAGAACCGCGACGGCCAGTTCGTCAACCCGGAAGCCGACAACTTCAAGGCTGCCGCCGCGAACGCGAAGTGGAACAAGGAGAACGGCTTCTACGAGATCCTGACCAACCAGCCGGGCAAGGACAGCTGGCCCATCAGCGGCGCAACTTTCATTCTGCTCCACAAGGCACAGGAAAAACCCGAGAACGCCGTGGAAGTGATGAAGTTCTTCGACTGGGCCTACAGCAGCGGCGACAAGATGGCGTCCAGCCTGGATTACGTGCCGTTGCCCGACAACGTCGTGGCGATGATCCGCGAAGCCTGGAAGACCCAGATAAAGGACACGTCCGGCAAAGCCTTGTGGAAGTAAGCTTCACGTAATACGTTATAATTGCGCGGGGGCGATGAACGCCCCCGCGATTTTTCTCCACCTGCAAATTTGCGACAAGCCTAATCATGCCGACGTTCCTGCGCGAAGCACGCCTTAAACGACAGACAGTATTCGACCTGCTCTTCCGCAACCTGACGCGCTTTGCCGCATTTTCCGTCCTGGCCCTGCTTGCTGCCATTATCGGTTCGCTGGTCGTGGGCAGCATGCCCGCCATCAATGCCTTCGGCTTCGGTTTTCTCACCAGTTCCGAATGGAACCCGGTCACAGACCAATATGGCGCCCTCATCCCCATCGTCGGCACCCTGGTCACTTCCGGGATCGCGCTACTGATCGCGATCCCGGTCAGTTTCGGCATCGCCATCTTCCTCACCGAACTGTCGCCGAACTGGCTGCGCCGCCCGCTGGGTATCGCGGTCGAATTGCTGGCCGGCATTCCCAGCATCATCTACGGCATGTGGGGCCTGTTCGTGTTCGCCCCGCTGTTCGCCGATCACGTCGAGCCCTGGCTCAACGACCATATCGGCACCATGCCTTTCATCGGCCCGTTCTTCTCCGGCCCGCCGATGGGCATCGGTATGCTCACCGCCGGCATCATCCTGGCGATCATGGTCATCCCGTTCATCGCCTCGGTGATGCGCGACGTGTTCGACGTCGTCCCCGCCATGCTCAAGGAATCCGCCTACGGCCTGGGTGCGACCACCTGGGAAGTGATGTGGAAAGTGGTGCTGCCCTACACCAAGATCGGCGTGGTCGGCGGCATCATGCTCGGCCTGGGTCGCGCGCTGGGCGAGACCATGGCGGTCACATTCGTCATCGGCAATGCGCACGAGCTCAACAAATCGCTGCTGATGCCCGGCAACAGCATCTCCTCGGCGCTGGCCAACGAGTTCGCCGAAGCGGTGGGGGACCTGTATACCTCCTCGCTCATCGAGCTCGGCCTGATCCTGTTCTTCATCACTTTCGTCGTCCTCTCGCTCGCCCGCCTGATGCTGTACAAGCTGGCGCAACGCGAAGGACATGGAGCCTGACATGTCGTATCTGTACGCGCGCCGCCGCATCGTCAACACGGTCAGCCTGGGCATCTCCATACTTGCCATGGCCTTCGGCCTGTTCTGGCTCGGCTGGATCCTGCTGACCCTGCTCGAATACGGCCTGCCCGGCCTCGGCGCCCATGTATTCACCCAGACCACGCCGCCGCCCGGCAGCACGGGCGGCCTGATCAACGCCATCTTTGGCAGTCTGATGATGGTCTTTATCGCCGTGCTCATCGGCACGCCCATCGGCATCCTCGCCGGGACCTATCTCGCCGAATTCGGTCAGCGCGGCTGGCTGGCACCGATCACCCGCTTCATCAACGACATCCTGCTGTCGGCGCCCTCCATCGTCATCGGCCTGTTCGTGTATGAGGTCTATGTGATCAAGGTTGGCCATTTCGCCGGCTGGGGCGGCGCCCTGGCGCTTTCCATCATCGTCATCCCCGTGGTCATCCGTACCACCGAGAACATGCTGCGACTCGTCCCCAACAGTCTGCGCGAAGCCGCAGCAGCGCTGGGCGCACCGCAGTGGAAAGTCATCAGCTTCGTCACGCTGCGCGCCGCACGCGCGGGCATCCTGACCGGCATCCTGCTGGCCGTCGCGCGCATCAGCGGCGAGACCGCGCCGCTGCTGTTCACCGCGCTCAACAACCAGTTCTGGAGCACCAACATGAACCAGCCGATGGCCAACCTGCCGGTGGTCATCTTCCAGTTCGCCATGAGCCCGTACGAGGACTGGCACAGCCTGGCCTGGGCCGGCGCACTGCTCATCACTTTGAGCGTGCTCACGCTGAACATCGTGGCGCGCGTCATGTTCCGCCAGAAATCGACCAATCAATAAGGACGACCAGTAATGACTGCCGAACAAATCATCTCCGCCCCGAAATTGATCGTGCACGATCTGAATTTCTACTACGGCGCGGATCGTGCGCTGAAAGACATCAACCTGGTCATTCCGGAAAAGATGGTCACCGCCTTCATCGGCCCGTCCGGTTGCGGCAAGTCCACCCTGTTGCGCACCTTCAACCGCATGTACCAGCTCTATCCCAAGCAGCGCGCCACCGGCGAAATCCTGCTGGACGGTCAGAACCTGCTGGACAAGAAACAGGACCTCAACACCCTGCGCGCCAAGATCGGCATGGTGTTCCAGAAGCCCACCCCGTTCCCGATGTCCATCTACGACAACATCGCCTTCGGCGTGAGGCTGTACCAGAACCTGAATCGCCGCGACATGGACGAGCGCGTGGAGTGGGCGCTGAAGAAAGCCGCGCTGTGGAACGAAGTGAAGGATAAATTGAGGCAGAGCGGCACCGGCCTCTCCGGCGGCCAGCAGCAGCGCCTGTGCATCGCCCGCGCCATCGCCGTCAAACCGCAAGTGCTGCTGCTGGACGAGCCGACCTCCGCGCTCGACCCGATCTCCACTGCGCACATCGAGAAGCTGATCGACGAACTGAAGAAAGACTTCACCATCGTCATCGTCACCCACAACATGCAACAGGCCGCGCGCGTCTCCGATTACACCGCCTACATGTATCTGGGCGACCTCATCGAGTTCGGCGACACCAGCACCGTGTTCACCAATCCGAACCGCAAAGAGACGGAAGATTACATTACTGGTCGCTTCGGTTAAGCGACCAGTAATGTAACGGTGGAGACTAATGCGCGAAGCGCGTTATGTCGAAACCACCACATCACAGGCAGATTCGGCTGACCTGCCTGTGATGTAGCGGCGCAGTCTTACATGAGCGCAGCGAGTGTTAAGCCGCGAAGCGGCCGAAGCCAATACATTACGGGTCGCTTCGGTTAACCCGCCTTCCACTACATTACCGACGGGCCATCCAATCCCAAAAAGCGGGCAAAAAAATCCCCGCGAGAGCTTTGCGGGGATAACCTTTGCATGAAGTTAGGGGAACCTATGCAAAGTGAGGAGAAGATTCTTCAGGCATGGCCGGCTTGCATGGTCTCGAATTCGGCCGGGAACAGGCCGCCGACGGCGCATTGAGGTCCCATTAGCTTGCCGCGCCTGTGGTGCGGTCGGCCATGGCTGGCGTCGAACGCATGCTGCTGCGCTGGCAGCAACGGCCAGTGCGGGTTTTGCAGATTAAAGCGGGGCATGGTGCCGGCCACATCGCGCTGCGCGTTCAGGTAGGCCTCCAGCGTCCCCACATCGCGCCAGTAAGCCTGTTCTTCATGCGGCTGCGTACCCGGCACGCAATTGTCCGAGAAGTCATAGGCATGCACTTGGTGACTGCGTATCAGGCGCGGCAGGATGTGCCGTCCGAAATCGCTCTCGCCGCAGCGCGCCGCATGCTCCAGGGCCCCGACCAACACCTCGGTATTGAACAGGTAGTTTCCCATGGAGGCGTAAGCGCGCTCCGGGCAGGAAGGCATGGCAACAGGCGCTTCCGGCTTCTCCTGGAAATCCCATATCCCGCCATCGTGACCCGCGGCAATGACACCGAACGAGGATGCCAGCTCGATTGGCACCTGCGTCGCCGCGACCGTGACATCGGCCGCGCAGTTGCCATGGAATTGCACCATCTGGCGGACATCCATGCGGTAGATATGATCGGCGGCAAACACCGCCACAATGTCGGGCGCATGTTGCTCGATCAGCGCGAGATTCTGCCGGACGGCGTCGGCCGTGCCGCGATAGACGCAGCCCTGCTGCGGCAACATGACGCGAACGAAGCATTCATCGCCCCTGGATGCAAGTTCCCAGTTGGCGCTGACGTGCCGGATCAGCGAGTCCGGTTTGTATTGGGCCAGCAGGTAGATGGAATCGATACCCGAATTGACCAGATTGCTCAGAACGAAATCCACCAAGCGGAAGTCCCCGCCGAACGGAAGCGCTGGTTTCGCGTGGCTGAGGGTCAGCGGACGGAGGCGGGCGCCTTCTCCGCCTGCCAGGACTATCGCCAGGATTTTTTTCGGCTGCGCCATCGTTCTGGATCTCACGGTCAGTCTCCCTTGCATGGTTAAGTTTTAACAACAGACGGGACTTGTGACTGAAGTCACGGTGATTGCATGGAACGCATCCTAGCGGTGCAGATAACCATTTTCTGTAGGTGGGGTACCGTATTCGGTGGTAGGGATTACGTGGTATTTTTTGGTAGGGGAAGTACGTAGCGGTATTCACTTTTAATCCGTTCGTGCTGAGCTTGTCGAAGCATGAACGGATTTAGCGCGCATCTTTATATTCAAACCCAAAACCGCCGGGGGTTGCCCGGCAAACTGCGAACTCCTGCGGTATCAATTGCCGTGCTAGGATATTCGTAGACTTAATTTTAGGCTCCACTATGACTAGAGCTCGCGCCCCATTAGAGGCAGCAACCGGAAAACTAATCGCTGCTGAAGAATGGAACAATGAAATTGGAGAACCTCGGTCCAAAGAAAGTGAACAAGTTATGTATGCTTGCCACGACCTGCTTCAGGCCGCAAAGAAAAGCACGCTTGATGGCATCCTTGGCAATAAAATAATCACCGACTTTCTTGGCACCCGCTGGGTAAATCTACACCCGAAAGTCGTTCCCTACATCCAAGATGTTGAAGATGCTAGGCAAGGCTCCGGCCAGCTCAAAGACTAACCCGCCACTTCCCTCACCGCCCCCGCGATCTTCTCCGCACACAACTTAACCTGCCCTCCATCCTCCCCCTCCACCATCACCCGCAACAACGGCTCGGTTCCGGACGGGCGCAGCAGCACGCGCCCCTTGCCGTTGAGCAGAGTCTCCGCGGATGAGACGGCCAGCTTCACCTTGGGGTGATTGGCGAAATCGTCCTTCTTGGCGACTTTCACGTTGATGAGTATCTGCGGGTACATGTGCAGGTCGCCCGCAGCCTGCGCCAGCGTCTGCTGCTTCATGCGCAGGGCATGCAGCACCTGCAGCGCGGAGACGATGCCGTCGCCGGTGCTGTGTTTGTCCAGACCGATGATGTGGCCGGAGTTCTCGCCGCCGAGCTGCCAGCCCTTCTGCTGCAGCAGTTCCATCACGTAGCGGTCGCCCACCTTGGCGCGTGCGAACGGGATGCCCAAGTGCTGCATGGCGTGCTCGAACGCGAGGTT
>JBQGEN010000371.1:0-3161 GCA_052039615.1 Sideroxyarcus sp.
GCCGTGCACTGGCCGGAAGGAAAAACGTATCGGATCGAGTGGCCGCTGTTCATGCATGTCGACCGGGTGGATCGCGGCCAATGAAGCTATTGACGCATATTAGTATTTCATTATATGCTTGTTAACAAGTGGCGCAAGCCGCTGCACGTTTCTCCTCCCTGAGCGTGCCGTCTTGACTAACCCCCTTGTTAAGACATTGGCCCCTGTCCCGTCTGGTTCAGGGGCATTTTTCTTCCTGCCCGGCGGCTTGGCACTCAAGTCTTCTTGCGCGCCACCAGGTCGATCAGGGCAGACATGCCGCTGTGGCCCGAGCCTTCGCGGATGACGCTGTCGTGCTCGCACAGCTGCACGATGTCCATGTCGGCGAAGGCACTGCGCAGCATCGCCTCGGTATAGAGATTTTCGGCCTGCGACGGGCCGCCGGTCCGGTATTCCAGCTGGCGCGGGGTATAGCCTTGCAGCAACAGCAGTCCGCCCGGCTTGAGGCAGCGCTTGATGGCGGCGAACATCTGCTCGCGCTCGGGCGATGTCACGAACTGGATGAAAATCGCCACGACCACGTCGAAGTTATCCTCACCCCAATCCCATTGCAGCAGATCGACCTGCTCGAACAGCATCGCCACGCCGCGCTGTTGCGCCAGCTTCTTCGCCTTGGCCTGCGCGACGTGCGATGAATCGACCGACAGCACTTCCAGTCCCTGTTGCGCCAGCCACACGCCGTTGCGTCCTTCGCCGTCGGCCACCGCCAGGCATCTCATGCCCGGCTTGAGCAACGCCTTTTGCGAGACGAGGAAGGCGTTCGGCTCGGTGCCATAAAAATAGTTTTCGCCGGAATATCTTTCGTTCCACACGCTCATAGCGTCCTCAACATATACCACCACGCGCTGAGCGTGATGAAAGACAGGATCAATCCCACCGCCACCATCAGGTTCGAAAGCTCCGGATCGAGGTCATGCTCGTGCGCCACGATGGCCGCAGTGATCATCGAAGGCATGGCCGCCTCGAAGATGGTGATCTGGATGGGCAGGCCTTGCACGCCGAGCAGCTGCACATACAGCAGCCAGATCGCGAGCGGCGCGAGCATGAGCTTGAATGTCAGACCGAGCGCGAGATTGCGCTTGTGGTCGGCGACATGCCCGAGGCGCAGTTGCATTCCGACCGACAGCAAAGCCAGCGGCGCCAAGGTATCGCCCAGGCGCTTCAGCAGCACGGTGAACCACGAGGCATAGTCGACCGGGATCAGCAGCAAGGCGATGGCAAGCGAGATGAACGGCGGGAACAGCGCGATGCGCTTCACGATCTCCATTGCCGTCGGCCTGCCCGAAGAATAGATGCCCGCCACGGTGATGCCCAGCACCGACAGGACGAAGAACGAGCCAAGCTGGTCGGCGACGATGGCCGTCCCAAGTCCGGCCGTGCCGAAATAGGCCTCGACCATGGGCAGGCCGAAGAACGAGGTGTTGCCCAGGCCGCCCACCAGCATCAACGCGCCGACCGTGGCGCGCGGCAGATGCAGCCAGCGCCCCATCAACCAGAAGAAACCCGCCGACAACCCGAACACGATCCACGCCATCGCCGCGACCAGGATCATGTCGTCCGAGATATGCAGTTCATGGATGTACAGCAGCGTCAGCGCCGGCAGCGAGACATGGATGATGAAACTGTTGAGCGTGGCCGGCGCGTTGTCCGGCATGCGCCGCAGGCGGCGCAGCACCATGCCGGCGACGAAGCAGAGGATGAGCAGGATGAGGTTGTTCATGCCCCTGCTTCGTGCGACAGAGATTTAGTTTGGAACGTTGGCGGAGATGAACGCCTTCAGCTTCGCCACGTCCGCATCCATCACCTCGCTGCGTTGCGGCAGGTCCTCGATGCCTTCCATCGCGGCGGGACGCTCAGGCTGGCGGCCCAGCGCTTCCTGGATGGTCTCGGCGAACTTGGCGGGCAAGGCGGTCTCCAGGCAGATCAGCGGAAGGGAAGGACGGCGCTGCTCCAATCCAACCTTGAGGCCGTCGGCAGTGTGTGTGTCCACCATCACGCCGTATTCCTCCCACACTTCGCGGATGGTCTTGAGGCGGTCCTGGTGCGTGCTCTTGCCGGAGGCGAAATCGAACTTCGGCAGGTTGTTCCAGTAGTCGGTGCCCTTGATGTCGAAGGAGCCGCCCGCATCCACCTTGCTCCAGAACTCGCGCACCTTGGCACCATCGCGCCCGACCAGGTCGAACACGAAGCGCTCGAAGTTGCTGGCCTTGCTGATATCCATCGACGGGCTGCTGGTCTCGTAGGTGTGGTCCGTGCCGCGCGGGCGATAGACGCCGGTGCGGAAGAATTCGTCCAGTACATCGTTCTCGTTGGTAGCGAGGATGAGCTGGCCGATGGGCAGCCCCATCATGCGCGCGATATGGCCGGCACAGATGTTGCCGAAGTTGCCCGAAGGCACGGAGAACGCCACCTGCTCGTCGTTGGATGTCGTCGCGGCAAAGTAGCCCTTGAAGTAGTACACCACCTGTGCCGACACACGCGCCCAGTTGATCGAATTGACCGTGCCGATCTTGTATTTGGCCTTGAACGCGTGGTCGTTGGACACTGCCTTCACCATGTCCTGCGCATCGTCGAACATGCCGTGGATGGCGATGTTGTGGATGTTGGGGTCCTGCAGCGAATACATCTGCGCGCGCTGGAACGCGGACATCTTGCCTTCCGGCGACAGCATGAACACGCGGATGCCGCGCTTGCCGCGCATCGCATATTCGGCGGCAGAGCCGGTGTCGCCGGAGGTCGCGCCGAGGATGTTCAGTTCCTCGTTCTGTTTCGCCAGCGCGTACTCGAACAGGTTGCCGAGCAGCTGCATCGCCATGTCCTTGAACGCCAGGGTCGGGCCGTTGGAGAGTTCCAGGATGAACACGCCGTCGGCAAGCTTGCGCAACGGGGTGATCTGCGTGGCATCGGAATCTGCACGGCCGTTGCTGTAGACCTGCGCGGTGTAGGTCTTGGCTACGATGGCCTTGAGGTCAGCCGCGGGAATGTCGGTGGCGAACTTGGACAGCACCGCGTAGGCGAGGTCGGCATATGACAGCTTGCGCCACGCATCCAGTTCGGCGCGCGTCACCTGCGGATATTGTTCCGGCAAGTACAGGCCTCCGTCGGGGGCGAGGCCGCCCAGC
>JBQGEN010000372.1:0-10580 GCA_052039615.1 Sideroxyarcus sp.
TGATCTTTTCCAGACCGGCAACGGCGCGATTCAATTGCGACGCACTCAACTTGGACAACAGCTGCAGGCCGGCGCGCAGCAGCTCGCTCTTCTTCGCATGCAGCCCGTCTTTCTGAGTTTTCTGCTTGAGTGCAGCGATCAGGTCGTAATCCGCCTGCGGCATGGTGAAGCTGTCGCGCACGACCTTCACCTTGCCCTCGGCCTTCTTCTCCTTTTTCTGTTTCTTCGCCGGCTTGGCGACGGCCTTGGCCGGAGCGGTCCTGGGCGCGGGTGCGGTCTTCTTTGCGGCGGGCTTGCGGGTTGCGGTTGCTGCCATTTCGGCCTCCATGGATGAATGTAGCGAAATCAGTATATACGGTATATTCTGGCAACCGATAGCGTAATAAAGGGAGGATGGGCGAGATGGAGCTGATCCTGTGGCGACATGCCGAGGCCGCCGACGGCGTCCCGGACAACGATCGCGCACTCACCGAAAAGGGGCGTCGCCAGGCGCAGCGCATGGCCGATTTCCTCGCCCCCCGCCTGCCAAAGAATACCCGCATCCTGGTCAGCCCCGCGCTGCGCGCGCAGCAGACTGCCTCCGCCTACAGCAAACATTTCGACACCGAGTCCGCGATCGGGACGCGGGCCGATGCGCACAAGGCGCTTGCGGCATCCGGCTGGCCCCACGCCGACGGTGCGGTGGTGCTGGTCGGCCACCAGCCTTGGCTGGGCGAACTGGCTGCGCTGCTGATGACCGGCAAGGCGGAGAGCTGGAACATGAAGAAAGGCGCGGTGTGGTGGTTCAGCCGCCGCGCGGACGACGAACAGGCCTTGTTGCGCCTAGTCATCGCACCGGATCAACTTTAAGTTCTGAACAAGGAGGCGTCATGTTTGAATCTGCCGAACTCGGACACAAGATCGACAAAAAGACCTACGACAAGGAGGTGCCGCAACTGCGCGAAGAATTGCTGAACGCGCAGTTCGACTTGGCGCAGAACGCCAAATTCCAGGTCATCATCCTGGTCGGCGGCGTGGACGGCGCCGGCAAGGGCGAGACCGTGAACCTGCTCAACGAGTGGATGGACCCGCGCCACATCCAAGCACATGCCATGGGCGAAAAATCCGACGAGGAACAACAGCGCCCGCCGATGTGGCGCTTCTGGCGCTCCCTGCCACCCAGGGGCAAGATCGGCATCTTCTTCGGCTCCTGGTACACCGACCCCATCGTGCAGCGCGTGCTCAAGCAGACCAAGGCCGCGGATCTCAGCCAGAGCATTGAACAGATCAACCACTTCGAGAAGATGCTAACCGACGAGGGCGCGCTGATACTCAAGTTCTGGTTCCACCTTTCCAAGGACGCACAGGAAAAGCGTCTGAAATCGTTAGAGAAGAGCCCCAAGACGCGCTGGCGCGTGACCAAGCTGGACTGGTCTCGCTTCAAGCTCTACGACAGGTTCCGCAAGGTTTCCGAGCACACGCTGCGCGAGACCAGTTCCGCCGAAGCGCCATGGATCGTGGTGGAAGGCGCGGATGCCCGCTACCGCAGCCTGACCGTCGGCAAGATATTGCTGGAGGCGTTGCGCAAGCGTCTCGACACCCCAAGCAAACCGCGCACCACCCATGTCGCCCCAACCCAAGCTCCCATCGACCAGCTCGACGTGTTCGACAAGCTGGACATGACGCTGAAGCTCGACAAGAAGAAGTTCGATGCCGAGCTGGAAAAATATCAGGGCAAGCTCAATCTGCTCACGCGCGACCCGCGTTTCCGCAAGTTGTCGGTCATCGCCCTGTTCGAAGGTTCGGACGCGGGCGGCAAGGGCGGAGCCATCCGCCGCATCACCGGCGCGCTGGATGCGCGGCATTACCGCATCATCCCGGTCGCCGCGCCCACCGAGGAAGAGCGCGCTCAGCCTTATCTGTGGCGCTTCTGGCGCCATATCCCGCGCACCGGTCGGGTCACCATCTTCGACCGCTCCTGGTACGGGCGTGTGCTGGTCGAGCGCGTGGAGAAGTTCTGTTCCGAGGCGGACTGGATGCGCGCCTATGGCGAGATCAACGATTTCGAGGAACAGCTCGTCGATAACAACACGGTGCTGGTGAAGTTCTGGCTCGCCATCACCAAGGAAGAACAGCTGCGCCGGTTCAAGGAACGCGAGAAGACCGGCTACAAGCGCTTCAAGATCACCGATGAGGACTGGCGCAACCGCGAGAAATGGAACGACTACGAGCGCGCCGTGTGCGACATGGTGGATCGCACCAGCACCGAGATCGCGCCCTGGACGCTGGTGGAGGCGAACGACAAGAACTTCGCCCGCGTCAAGATCCTGAAGACGCTGTGCCAGCGCATCGAGGCGGCGATGAAGTAGCGTTCCGCATCGCCATCCCTTTCACCCCACGCAAGGAGGCTGCCATGAACAAAACCCAAGTCTTGATACTGTACTACTCCGCCTATGGCCACATCGAGGCCATGGCGCAGGCCGTCGCCGCAGGCGCACGCGGGGTGGCGGATACCGAAGTCATCATCAAGCGCGTGCCGGAACTGGTGCCGGAAGATATGGCGCGCAAGTCCGGCATCAAGCTAGACCAGGCCGCGCCCATCGCCACGCCGGGCGAGCTGGCCGAATACGACGCCGTCATCTTCGGCACGCCCACCCGCTTCGGCAACATGGCTGCACAGATGCGCAATTTCCTCGACCAGACCGGCGGCCTGTGGATGAAAGGGGCGCTGATCGGCAAGGTCGGCAGCGTGTTCGCCTCCAGCGCCACCCAGCACGGCGGACAGGAAAGCACCATCCTGTCGTTCCACACGACGCTGCTGCACCAGGGCATGGTGATCGTCGGCGTGCCCTACTCCTGCGCCGAGCAGATGCGCATCGACGAGATCACCGGCGGCTCGCCCTATGGCGCCAGCACCATCGCCGGCGGCGACGGCAAACGCATGCCGTCAGAGAACGAGCTGGTCATCGCGCGCTTCCAGGGCAGGCATGTCGCGCAGATCACGCGTCAACTTGCGCTCGGCAGGCAGGGTTGATTGTATGGCCCGTGCCGTTGGCACGGGCTGTGTGTTCACTCGCAGCGCTCGCCCGGCTTCAAGTCGAACAGGCGCGGGAACTCGTTGGGATGGCCATGCAAAACCTTCACGCAGTCGCCCGCCTTGTATTTCCCGTAACTCATCACTTCCAGGCGCTCGCTCGAATTCAGCGGCTGCACGGTAAAGCGGTTCGCGCCGTCGGCGACCTGCGGCGGCTCTTTGCGGCGGTCCCGCCCGTCGCCCCACATGCTGCCCGCACCCACCATCAGCCCCCCGAAACCGCCGCCGCTACCGACCCCGATGCTCACGCCCACGCCGACGCGGCTATCGCCCGGTCTCTGCAGCTTCGCCTCCGTGCGCTCCACCTCGGTGAACTCATGCACATCCACCACCCTGGCCAGCCTCACGTAACGCGTATCGTCTTCCAGCTTCGGCGCGCTCTGGCAGGCCGCAAGCAAGATCAGCAATCCCGCTGCCAACGATTTCTTCATTGTCCTTCTCCCTTCGATCGCGTGGCCTTGAATGCAATGGAGTTCGAATTGAATCTGGCTTGAGGACACGCGCCGGCTCGGCCTGTTCGAGACCGCGCTATGCCGGCTGTACCAGCACATACGGCCTGACCACCACCGCCCATACGTCGGCATCGGCCTCGTACCACGCCAGCGCCTGTGCATCGGAAACACGGGCGATCAACCCGGCCTCCATCCATTGCGCCACCTGCGCCCGGTTGTCTTTGGAAATCTGCACCGCCACGTCGACGAGATCGAGACCCTCGCTCACAAAGATCGCGGCCCCGCTGGCGAAGTAGCGCTGCAGTTCCTTCCAGGCGATTTGCGCCGTTTCCAGATTGATGTTGATGCGGTCGATGTCCTGCTGGCTGAGTGTAGTCATGTTGCTGTCCGTTTACGTCGTCGTATTGAGGTAATTGTCCTTCAGCCGCATGTAATGCTCGGCGGAATATTTAAAATAGGCGATCTCTTCGTCCGTGAGCTTGCGCACCGCCTTGGCCGGACGGCCCATGTAGAGCATGCCGCTCTCCAGCACCTTGCCCGGCGAGACCAAGCTGCCCGCACCGATCATCACATGGTCGGGGATCACCACATCGTCCATGATGATGGAACCCATGCCGATCAGGCATTCGTTGCCTATCGTGCAGCCGTGCAATATCACCGAATGCCCCACCGTCACATGGTCGCCGATGATGAGCGGCGAACCTTCCGGCTTCTCCGCCGTCTTGTGCGACACGTGGCCCATGGTCAAGTCCTGCACATTCGTGCCGTGCCCGATCACGATGCGGTTCACGTCGCCGCGCAGCACGGTGTTGCACCAGACGGAACTGTCATCGCCGATCTTCACGTCGCCTATGACCTGACTGGAGGGGTGCAGGTAGACGCTGTTGCCAAAAATGGGTGCAGTGTTGAGATAGTTGGATATTGACATGACTGTATGTTGGAACACTTGAAAAATGATTCGAGCGGCCCTCAAAATTCTCTACTGATTAGTCTCTCGCCACCACGAGATGGCGTTTACTATTAGCCAACCAAGGAACCAGAAGACAGGAAAAGTTAGGACTGTAATCACTTCGTTGCCAAACATATCTCCTGTTCTTCGCGGGTACGCAACTTCCATCCCGACTCCCAATAGAAGAGAGAGAAAGATTGCGATCCCGAATGCAGCGAACACTGGATGTTTAAACATACATGCTTGGCAGATCACGGTTCGTTCGTCAGGAAAACCTATCGCAAAGAGTGATGGGTATCGTTGCTCAACCCGTCCGGTTAATCTTCTAAATTAACGCCATGCTCGGCTAACTTTTTTCGAATGTGAGGCAACTCTTTATCGGTTACTGTCCCCCTGTTGTCAGTCGCGATTAAGGCCTTCACTTTTTGAAAATCCGATCGAGCGGCTTCTTTTTGTCCTAGTGCTTCAAATGACAATCCCCTCTTGTAATAGGCGAACGCAAAGTCGGTTTGTTGGGGAATCCCTTTGGTGAAAGCAGCAACGGCATCTCTATGCTTTCCAAGTTCCTGATAGGTCCAGCCCAATTGATATTGGGTCATCATGCTGGTCCAGCCTTTTGCCTCGTCCATCTTCTCTGCGGCTTTGAGAGGTGTCAGGCTTTCCGCAACTCGACCTGCGTACCGTAGGTAAAGCGCGTAATTGATTAGCTCGCTGTACACTGCAGGGGCAAGTTTAAAAGCTGCTTCTTGATCATTTACTGCTTCGTTCATTCGTCCAAGAGTTTTATACGCCCATGCCCGCTCAATGTAGGCACGTCGTTTATTCTCGGGCGATACTTCATTTCCGGCTAGACAAACAGACAAAATCGAAACGCCCTTTTCGACAGCACCCTTTCTAACTGTTTCATAGCCAGCATCACAAATATCATCCGCCAGAATGATGGCAGGATTGTCTGTCTCGGCGCTGGCCATCCCAATGAACAGCAGCAACTGGATGACGCCGTAAATACGTTGGAATTTCACTACTATCGACCCTCCAACTTCCACTTCATCCTCTCTCCTCCCCGCAGCGGCACGAGTCGATGTTCACCGAACCCCACCGACGCCGGCACCTGCCACTCTTCCTTGCGTAGCATGATCTTCTCGGTGTTGCGCGGTAGACCGTAATAGTCCGCACCGTAGAAACTGGCGAAGGCTTCCAGCTTGTCCAGCGCGCCAGCCGCCTCGAACGCTTCGGCATACAGCTCGATGGCACTATGCGCGGTGTAGCAGCCGGCGCAGCCGCAGGCGTTCTCCTTGGTGTGTTGCGCGTGGGGGGCGCTGTCGGTGCCGAGGAAGAATTTCTTGCTGCCGCTGGTTGCGGCTTTCACCAGCGCTTCGCGGTGCGTCTCACGCTTGAGGATGGGCAGGCAATAGAAGTGCGGGCGGATGCCGCCGACCAGCATGGCGTTGCGGTTGTAGAGCAGGTGTTGCGGGGTGAGCGTGGCGGCGATGGTGGCGGGCGCCTCGGTTACGAACTGCGCGGCCTCTTTGGTGGTGATGTGCTCGAACACCACACGCAGGTTCGGCAGGTCTTTCAGCAGCGGCTGCATGACGCGCTCGACGAACACCGCCTCGCGGTCGAAGATGTCGATGTCGGGGCTGGTCACTTCGCCGTGCACCAGCAGCGGCATGCCGCAGCGTTGCATCTCTTCCAGCGCGGCGTAGGTTTTGCGCAGGTCGGTGACGCCCGCGTCGGAGTTGGTGGTCGCACCCGCCGGGTACAGCTTCACCGCGTGCACCGCGCCGCTGGCTTTCGCCTTTCTGATCTCTTCCGCGCTGGTGATGTCGGTGAGGTACAGCGTCATCAGCGGCTCGAACTTCATGCCTGCCGGCAGTGCGGCTAGGATGCGCGAACGGTATTCAAGCGCTTGTGCGGTGGTGGTAACGGGCGGCCTCAAGTTGGGCATGACGATGGCGCGGGCGAACTGTCTGGCGGTGTCCGGCAGCACCGAGGCCATCAGCGCTTCGTCGCGCAAATGCAGGTGCCAATCATCGGGGCGGGTAAGGGTGAGTGTCTTCATGGGGCGCATTTTACCCTATTCGCACCGCCCCCTTTTCTCGCATGCCGGGAGGTGTAGACTGCAATTCGATTCGCACTGAAGCGGATCGCCGGATGACAGTTCTGATCGCACTTTCAACCAAATGGAGGCGACACATGCTGAAGGAATTCAAGGAATTCGCCATGCGCGGGAACGTGGTGGACATGGCGGTGGGCATCATCATCGGCGGCGCGTTCGGCACCATCGTCAGGAGTCTGGTCGACGACGTGCTGATGCCGCCCTTGGGCCTGCTGCTGGGCGGGGTCGACTTCTCCAACTTCTTCTTCGTGCTGAAAGAAGGCGCCACGGCCGGGCCTTACGCCTCGGTGAGCAGCGCCAAGGCAGCGGGTGCTGTGAGCGTGAACTACGGCCTGTTCCTGAACAGCGTCATCAGCTTCATGATCGTGGCGTTCGCCGTGTTCATGCTCATACGCGGCATCAATGCCATGCGCCGGCGGGAAGAAGCCGCCCCTGCTCCGGACAGCACCAAGGAGTGTCCGTATTGCACTTCAGCGATCCCCATCAAGGCGAGCCGCTGCCCGCACTGCACTTCCCAGCTGGCCAACGACTGAACCGGGATACACCGTTTTGAAACGGTGTGTCACTGGTTGTTCTTGCCTTCCTGCCAGCCGCCGCCCAGCGCCTTGAGCAGATCGGCCACCGCCGCGCGTTGCGCGCGCTCGGCTTCGAAGCGGTTAAGGTCGGCCTGCAGCTGGTTACGCTCGACATCGAGGAATTCCATTCGGCTGAAGCTGCCCACCTGCAGGCGCACTTCCGCCTGCTTGCTGGCGGTCGCCAATGCCTGGCTGCGCATGGTCTCCGCTTCCAGCACCTTGCGCGCGGCAGCCTGCGCCGCCAGCGCGTTGCGCACATCGCCGAAGGCGGCGGCGACCGCCTGCTGGTACTGCAGCAGCGCTTGGTCGCGGCGCGCCTCGCTGGCCTTCACGTTGCCGCTGATGCGGCCGGCATTGAATATCGGTTGGCTGATGCCGGCGGCGAACTGGAAGATGCCGGCGGGGCCGGTGAACAGCTTCGCCATGTCCACGGTCTCGCTGCCCAGATAGCCGGTGAGGCTGATGGACGGGAAATATTGCGCGCGCGCTTCGCCGATGCGGGCGTTCTGCGCGATGAGCTTCTGTTCCGCCGCTTTCAGGTCCGGCCGGCGCAGCAGCAGCTCTGCGGGCAGACCGTCCGGCACATACACCGCGTTGAGCGTGGGCGTGCCGTGTTCCAGTTGCGCGTTCATCACCTCGCGCGGCGATCGCCCGAGCAGCAGCGCGAGCGCGGTCTCCTGGCGCTGGCGTGCCAGCTCGATATTGGCAAGCTGCGCTTGCGCCGCAGCGAGTTCGGCCTCGGCCTGATGCAGCTGGAATTCGGAGATCACGCCCAGTTCGAGGCGCCTCCTGTCCATCACCAGCCGCTCTTCGCGATTGACCAGCGAACGCTTCACGGTTTCTTCCTGTGCGGTGAAAGCCAGCAGCGCGAAATACTGCTGCGCGACCTGCGCGGTGAGCGTCAGGCGCACCGCATCGCGATTGGCCTCGGCGCCGAACAGCTCGGCGCGCGCCGCCTCGGAACTGCGGCGGTACTTGCCCCACAGGTCGAGCTCATAGCTCGCGTCCAGCGTGGCGCGCGTGGTGGTGTTGATGCGCGGCGCGGTCGCCGGGCGCGGGAAGGAGCCCGCGAGCGTGGCCTGGTTGCGTGCCTGGCTCGCGTTGGCGCTCACGTTCGGATACTGCGCGGACTCGGCGACATCGAGCTGGGCGCGCACTTCCAGCACGCGCGCCAGCGCGACCTGGAGGTCGGTGTTGTGCGCCAGCGCCTCGTCTTCCAGACGGTCCAGCACCGGGTCGGCATACAACGCCCACCAGCGCTCGCCGGCGGCATTGACCGCCTTGTCGCTGGCATCCTTGGCCGCCCATTGCTCGGGCAACTGCAGTTCGGGGCGCTGGTAGTCGGGACCCACTGCGCAGCCGCCGAGCAACCCGGCAGACAACAAAACAACAAAGATCTTTTTCATTTTGTGGTTACGCATGGTCTTGCTCCTGCGGGATGGCCGGCTTGCCGGGGAAGATGCGGCGGATGACCACGTAGAACACCGGCACCAGGAACACGGCCAGCACGGTCGCGGCGATCATGCCTCCCATCACGCCTGTGCCGATGGCATGGCGGCCGTTCGCGCCCGCTCCGGTGGAGATGGCCAGCGGCAGCACGCCCAGGATGAAGGCGATGGAGGTCATCAGGATGGGGCGGAAGCGCAGGCGGCAGGCTTCCACGGTGGCCTCGACCAGGTCGTAGCCCCGGTGCTGCAGATCGCGCGCGAACTGGATGATCAGGATCGCGTTCTTCGCCGCCAGGCCGATGATGACGATCAGGCCGACCTTGAAATACACGTCATTGGGCAGGCCGCGCAGGGTCACCGCCGACAGTGCGCCGAGGATGCCGATCGGCACGACCATGACCACCGCGACCGGGATCGACCAGCTTTCGTACAGCGCGGCCAGCACCAGAAACACCGCGACCAGCGACAGGCCGAACAGGAACGGCGCCTGGCTGCCGGAGATGCGTTCCTCGCTGGAGGTGCCGGACCATTCGAAGCCGAAGCCGGGCGGCAACTGCGCCGCCACTTCTTCCATCGCCTTGAGCGCATCGCCCGTGCTGCGGCCCGGTGCGGGGCTGCCCGCGAGCTTCATCGAAGGGATGCCGTTGTAGCGATCCAGCTTGGGCAGGGTGGCCGACCAGCGCGCGGTGGCGATCTCGGACAGCGGCACCATGCCGCCCTGAGCGTTGCGCACCGGGATCTGCAGTATGCGTTGCGGCGTGGTGCGCACTTTCGGTTCCGCCTGCATCTGCACGCGCAGGATGCGGCCTTCGCGCACGAAGTCGTTGATGTAGGACACGCCGAGCGTGGACTGCAGCGTCTCGTTCAGGTCGGCCATGTCGATGCCGAGCGCACGCGCTTTCAGGCGGTTGATGTCGAGCTGCAGTTGCGGCGCGGGCTCCTGTCCCTCCGGGCGCACGCCGACCAGCGCGGGATGCTGGCTGGCGATGCCCAGCGCCATGTTGCGCGCCTCCATCAGTTTCTCGCGCCCCTGACCGGAGCGGTCCTGCAGGCGGAAATCAAAGCCGCCGACCGCCGCCAGGTCCGGGATGGGCGGAACGTTGATGGCCATGATGAACGCCTGCTTGATGCGGAACAGGGCCATGTTGGCGCGCTGCACCATCGCGGAGGCGGAATTCTCCGGCTTGGGACGTTCATCCCAATCCTTGAGGCGCACGAAACTGATCGCGGCGTTCTGCCCGCGCCCGAAGAAGGAGAAGCCGAGCACGCCGATCACGTGCTCCACCTCGGGCTGCTTGAGATAGAACTGCTCCACCTGCGACAGCACTTCCTGCGAGCGTTCGCGCGTGGCGCCGGCCGGCAGCTGGATGATGTTGATGAAATAGCCCTGGTCCTCTTCCGGCAGGAAACTGCTGGGCAATTGCACGAACAGCCAGCCCATGCCGACGAGCAGCGCGGCATACACCCGCAGGAAGCGCCCGGTGCGTTTCAGCACGCCGACCACGCCGGAGCGGTAGCCTTGCGTGGTGCGATTGAAGATGCGGTTGAACCAGCCGAGGAAGCCCGACTTCGGCACCATCTCGTGGCCGGCGTCGTTGCGTAGCAGCGCCGCGCACAGCGCCGGGGTCAGCGTCAGCGCCATCAGCAGCGAGAACAGGATGGTCAGGATCAGCGTGACCGCGAACTGACGGTAGATCGCGCCGACGGAACCGCCGAAGAAGATCATCGGCACGAACACGGAGCACAGCACCAGCGTGATGGCGATGATGGCGCCGAAGATCTGCCCCATCGCCTTGCGTGTCGCCTCGCGCGGCGCGAGTCCTTCCTCGGTCATGATGCGCTCGACGTTCTCCACCACCACGATGGCGTCGTCCACCACGATGCCGACCGCCAGCACCATGGCGAACAGCGTCAGCGTGTTGATCGAATAGCCGACCGCATACAGGCCGACCATGCCGCCGATC